>JAITWL010000143.1 GCA_031285285.1 Deferribacteraceae bacterium
CGGTATCCATTGGCGGCCCAATCAACTGTAATATTATCGCCTTTGCCGCTGTATACGGGTGTTAAGCCTTCTGCGAGGCTACGCTTATTGCAATATTCGATCACATTGCCCCATGTGACATCCTCCACTGGTCGATTATTGCCTTTAAAATGGCTAGGGTTAGTGCCCATAATGGTGAGCCATTCTTCCTGAGTGACCTCATACTTGCCTATATAAAATGAGCTTAGAGTCACCTTATGCTCTTTTCCTCCGTTACCCAATTTATCATCGCCACCCATGGTGAATGTCCCGCCCTCAACAAAGACCATATTAGTCGACAAAGGCAGCGAGCCCATAGCTAATTGATTTCCATGCACTGGCTCATCAGCAAAGCGCAGCCCACTCACACTTCCGCCAATTGTAACATAGAAAGTTTTGCCATCAAAGCCAGCTGTGAGATGGCAACCCCTGAAAGAAAGCAAAATATACACCTCCCCATTATATATGCTCTCTTCGGCTGTCAGCACTAGCATCCTATCTTCGAGTGGATTTGGCACAAAGCCAAGCACATATGGCTTAGGCGGATTTCCATAGCCATGTAATATACCAAAGCCTATCTCTTTACGGATACCATTTTTGCTCACTGCCACTTTATAATCTGTGAGCCCACCAATAACTTCAAGATTATCAATATTGGCTACATACTCTGCTCCGTTTATCGTTTGAGGAAAGGGCATAATTTGCGGCTGTTCAACGCTCTTAATGTTATATTTTTGAAAGACTTTTTGCAGGCCATCAATAGCCTCTGTGGAGCTTAGATCAGTTTTTTGCTCAACAACAAACTGATCATTCACCAAATCTTGAATGACAAATACATCAGCAAGTGAGAATGCAACAAACCTGCCATTAGATGACCAGCCCCAGATGCGGAAATCATGCACATGAATCCTCATGCCTGCTTTGAATCGCTCGCCCATATTATTTATAACATGTGAGGATAAATCTACACTTGCTGGCAATGAAACCGCCCACGCGGACAGTGTGCAAAGTATCAAAGCACATAAAATAAGGATGACTTTCATTATTCCCCCATTGTAGAATCATATTCCAGACTGGGTGGCATTGCAACAGCAATTGTAGCAATTGTGCAATAATTAAGGCAATGTTGAATAATTGTCAACTGAGCACAAGGTTCTCAATAAAAATGTTTTCATTTCGTCATTGGCGAGCTCATGCGTTGCCAATCCAGACCTCAGGACAGCTGTCGGCCAAAGGCCGTCATAATCATGAATTCTGGATTGCCACGTCGAAGACTCCTCGCAATGACGAAATAACGTTAAATGCTACATGAACAGCGTTCCTATAGCTTTAAAAAAGAACAGAATGACCATGCCCTGAGCGCCACAAAGAATCTTGACTATCTGAGCATCAAGACCCATTCGCAACGCTTCAGGGTGACAGCTATTAGGTTCTAATGTATACGCAGCTTCGTCCTTATATCATTCAGGCTGGCGCACGATTCGCGAGTGTTTTTCGCAAGAGAGCGCACCAGATTATTCAGGCAGGTGGTGTGCAAAGTCTTCCGTCTACAGCTGCGGTTGCTGCCAGCGATATTATAGATTTGCAATAATTGATCAAAGCATTCCCACACAGTTTTTTGTGCAATCCCATCAATATTGGTTTTTTCATCATCCGTCAGATATACGCGAACATATTCTTTTGGCATAGAATCAAGATATTCTAGCTCACTAAGGTTGCAGCGGAGCATAGAATCTGGGATAACGCTGACAAAATGAGGCAACGCCTTGTGATTCAGCTTTTTGATGATGCAGTATGTGGCCTTTGTGACATAAAATTCACCTAAGGCAGGATATAGATACTCATGGCAGGGAGCCTCCATCAGCTTGCTATAGGCTCGGTATGCGACAAGAAGTTTCATATGTTTTTCCTCCTATCAATGGTTGTACTCATGTGGTAGTCTAGCTGCGGCATACCGATGTGCTTCTCTTGCTTGTGTTTCCTAATTCTACTCATTCTCTTCTTTCACCTCGTTATCCACAATCAGCAGGTGGACATTCATACACACAAGTTGTATATCAACTTTATGTGGATTATGAGAGTAGCGCATTTTTTATAGAGAAGCAAGCAAAATTTTCCTATTTATTACTATGAGCACTTAGCCTATAATATACATGTTATGCCTGATGATATTTATAAAGATGAGCCTATCATTATTCCCGCTTCCGAATTAAGCCGTCGTGCTGTGCCTTCTCGCTATCGTGAGATGCGAAGGCTCGCTTCCCGCAATGGATTTTACCATGATAATGATGCGCGAATCTTCTATGAGCAAGCAAAATTTATGGCGGATTTTGAAGAAGATGATTTCGACTACCCTGGAACATTTTTCCGCTATTATCCCACATACCAAGCTATGAATGATATACAGCTGCGAGGCTACTTCTCATGGCGCACAAGGCTGCGTCATGGCGAGCTGCGTAAGACATCACCCTGCTTCGCCCTTGTGTATGCTTATGAGTTGCTGCATCAGATTGGCGTAGAGGATGCTGAAGCGGGCTTTCATGCATTGGAAGATTTTTGGAAGGGCTATCGCAAGTTTGATCAGCAGATGGATCTATTCTTACGAATATGGCTGAAAGACTATGTAGTGTATTACAATCTTAATAAGACGCTGCTCGTTGGCTTATTGGATGAGGATTTGCTCATTGATAAGCATGCAGCTGTGTTGCTGAATTATAAAGAGCACAGTCAAGAAGCTGTATTTGAAGCGCTAAACGGGCTATCAAGCTATAAAATCGATGAATCAACCTTCTTTAAAGACTATGCAGAGGATGTGAAGGCTGTCACCTGTGCTGTATTTGCAGATTTAGCCTCAAGAGATGGGCAGTTTGCGCAGCCCGCAGGCTCAATGTTTGGTAGGATGCAGTCTAGCGCCTATGCAATGTTTAGCACAGCTGTATTCCACCCATTGCGCCCACCAGAGGACGAAGGATATTACAGATTCAGCGATACCCATAGCTATAGATATGAAAAAGGCCATTGGAGCTGTGAGCGCTTCTTTTGCTATAGCGGGCAAAAGCAGCCAATCTCAAGCCTTTTGAAGACGATTGATTTCATGATGCGCAAAAGCTACAAGTTTAAATCACCACTGAGGGCATCAAAAGCTGAGCTGCCAAAAGATACCCCTGCCCTGATTGAGAAAAAAATAGCTGAGCTGCAAGCACGCAAGCGCAGAGCCGCTCAGCCCAAGATAGAGATAGATGTATCAAAGCTGCAAGGGATCAGGCAAGCCGCACAAGAGACGCAGGAGAAGCTGATAGTGGAAGAAGAGCCAACTATCACAATTACAGAACAGCTTGCTTCCGATTCGGATATTACAGATACAGTGCCGCAATCCAGCGTTCAAACTATTGAGCATGGCTTGCTACAACATCTACTATATGGCAAGCCCTTCGATTTGCCCAAAGGCACAACCATCGCTATCCTTGTTGACAGCATAAATGAGCAGCTATTCGATAATTTCAATGATGCCGTGCTAATAGATAATGATGGCAAGGCGGAACTGGTGGAAGACTACATCGATGAGCTCAAAAGGCTGATTTTATGAAAAAAGCACCTCTGTAACGCAAGAAACAGATAAATATTGACAAGCAGTCCTCACCTCGTATAATATGGAATTGGATTCCATGTTATACGAGGCAAGAATGTTTGAACGTACTTTAAAAAATACTATTGAGCAAGTCTCTGCAACATTTCCTGTGCTTCTTGTCACAGGCCCACGCCAAGTGGGAAAGACAACGCTGCTAGAAGATTGTGGCATAAACAGAAATTATGTCAGCTTAGACGATCTTGAGGCTAAGAATTTGGCCATCAATGACCCTGCCTTATTTCTACAAACTTACAAGCCACCATTGACTATAGACGAGGTGCAGTATGCACCACAGCTTTTCCCATATATCAAGATTGCTGTGGATAAAAGCAAAAAGATGGGGGAGTTTTGGCTAACAGGCTCGCAAAAGTTTCACCTGATGAAAGGAATCACCGAAAGCTTAGCTGGACGTATTGCAATACTTGATCTCTTGGGGTTTTCAGAGAAAGAAAAAGAGCAAAAAGCAAGCAGACAGACGCCATTCACGCCTACATTTGAATGGGTGGAGGCTGCCCAAGCTAGCGCAAGTAATTTTGACATAGATGAGCTATATCAGCGCATTTGGCAAGGCTCTTTCCCTGCTGTTGTCACGAGGGATGGGCTTTCACGCGAGATATTCTACAAAGCTTACTTGCAAACATACATTGAGCGAGATGTGCGAGAGCTTGTGAATGTGACAAAAGGATTGAGTTTTTATAATTTTATCAGAGCTGCTGCTGCACGCACAGCCCAATTGGTAAACTATGCAGCACTGGCAAAAGACGCAGGTATAGATCAGAAAACAGCAAAAGCATGGCTATCAGTGCTAGAAACATCTGGTATTATCAAGCTTTTAGAACCCTACCATAGCAATATTACCAAGCGATTAATAAAAACGCCAAAACTATATTTCTTAGATACAGGTCTAGTAGCATTTTTGACTGGCTGGGATTCACCTAAAAGCCTTAGCGCAGGTGCAATGAACGGCGCGATGCTCGAAACACACGTGTTTATTGAGATACTCAAGGGGTATTGGCACAATGGGCAATTCCCAAATATTTATTTTTACAGGGATGCCGATCAACGAGAAATTGATTTCCTCATTGAGCGAAATATGACACTCTACCCAATTGAGGTAAAGCGTAGCGCTAGCCCAAAAGGCACAAGTTTCAAAAGCTTTGCCCAGCTTGCTAAGCTTGACAAAGCAGTGGGCTCAGGAGCCGTGCTATGCTTGCGGAATGGACACTTGCCAATCTCACAAGATGTAATCGCCATGAATATAGGTTATTTATGAGCTTTTCAAGCAACGATACACTTTACATTTCATACCTGCATATATATAATACCTTCTAGCAAACGTATAGAGGTTTATTGTAATGGCAAAAGAGTTAGCGCCAAGGGTTAATCCCAAAGAGTATGAAGAGAGTATATACCAGTCATGGCTTGAAAAGAAGTTATTCCATGCAGATGAGCATTCCACCAAGCCCAGCTATTCGATAGTTATCCCGCCGCCAAATGTCACAGGCTCGCTGCATATGGGGCATGCCTTTTCGCAAACTTTGCAGGATGTGCTTATCCGCTATCATAAGTTGCGTGGCTTTGAGGCCATGTGGCTTCCAGGCACTGATCATGCTGGCATTGCTACTCAAACAGTGGTTGAGCGCCAGCTAGCTGCTAAGGGTATATCCCGCCAAGAGCTTGGGCGCGAAGAATTTGTGAAGCGTGTGTGGGAGTGGAAAGAAGAATCAGGCAATGCCATATTCAATCAGATGGAAAAGATGGGCTTCGCCTGCGATTGGGAGCGCACAAGTTTCACTATGAGCGATACGCTCTCGGCCGCTGTGCGTAAGGTTTTTGTCACTTTATATAATAAAGGCTTGATCTATCGCGCTAATTATATGGTGAATTGGTGCACCCATTGCCACACAGCGCTTTCAGATCTTGAAGTGGAATTCAATGACAGCCAAGACTTTCTTTATCATATGAAATATCCTTTTGCAGATGGCACTGGCGCTATAGCATTTGCCACCACCCGTCCAGAGACCTATCTTGCGGATACGGCTGTGGCTGTAAATCCTAATGATGAGCGTTTTAAGCACCTCATTGGCAAAAAAGTCATAGTGCCGCTGGTGAATCGCGAGATCCCTATAATCGGCGATGAGCATGTTGATATGGAATTTGGCGAAGGGGCGCTAAAAGTGACCCCTGGCCATAGCGCGGATGACTTTGAGATAGGCAAGCGCCACGGCCTAGAAGAGCTATCATGCATAGATGAATCGGGGCTAATCACTGTTCCCCCTTTTGCGGGGCTGACCATCGCAGATGCGCGGAAAGCCATAGTGAATAGCTTCACAGAGCTTGGGCTGATGGGCGAGATTAAGCCAATCACGCATAGCGTGGGCGTCTGCTATCGCTGCGGCACGGTGGTTGAGCCGCGCATATCTATGCAATGGTTTGTGAAAGTAAAGCCGCTTGCTGAAGCCGCCATAGAGGCTGTGAAACGTGGCGATACAAAAATTACCCCTAAGGCTTGGGAAGCAAACTATTTTGAATGGATGTATAATATCCGCGACTGGTGCATATCTCGCCAGATTTGGTGGGGGCATCGCATACCAGCTTGGCATTGCAAGGCTTGCGGACAGATAACGGTATCAGAGCATGATGTGGATGTCTGCGAGCATTGCGGCAGTGCCAATATTCATCAAGAGACGGATGTGCTAGACACTTGGTTTTCTTCGGCGCTATGGCCATTTTCCACTATGGGCTGGCCAAATACTGAGTCGGATACACTAAAGAAATTTTATCCCACCACAGCGCTTGTGACAGCCTACGATATACTTTTCTTCTGGGTGGCTCGCATGATGATGATGGGTATAGAATTTATGGGTGATGTGCCTTTTAAAGATGTCTATATCCATGCGCTAGTGCGGGATAAAGATGGACAAAAGATGTCGAAGACCAAGGGTAATGTGATCGACCCACTTGTGATGGTGGATAAGTATGGCGCAGATGCCTTTCGCTTTGCGCTTACGGCCTTTGCCGCACAGGGCAGAGATATACGCCTAAGCGAAGATCGTATCGAAGGCTATCGCAATTTTGTAAATAAGATATGGAATGCCAGCCGCTTCATATTCATGAATATGGGTGAAGGCATACCAGCGATAGATGCATCAGCATTACGCGATGAAGATAAATGGATACTCACTAAGCTTGCAGCCATGAGCGCAGATGTAGGGCGCATGATAGAAGGGTATAATTTCAACGAGGCAGCAGCTTCGCTATATCAATTCTTCTGGATGTATTTCTGCGATTGGTATGTGGAGCTGATCAAAGAGCGCTTCTTTAAAGACGATGCCAAAGAGGCCGCAATAGCCACAGCTGGCTATGTGTTAGAGAAGGCGCTTATCGCTATGCACCCAGTGATGCCTTTTGTGACAGAGCATATCTGGCAGGCACTTACAGGCGGCGATAGCATCATGCGCTGTAGCTGGCCTGAGCAAGCATATATCTACGAGAAAGAAACAGCTGATATAGACGCAATGATAGAGCTGATCGGCCTGATTCGCAATATCCGTGGGGAATATAATGTGAACCCCGGCCAGCAGCTGGAAGCCGTCATTATCACTGATAATGCTAGCTATAAGGCGCTTTTCAACGCTAAGGCTGATATAATCAAACGCATAGCACGCTTATCAAACTTTGATTTTGTACTGGCAGCTCCAGATGCCGCAGCTTCGCAAGTGCACACACATTACACTGTGTATGTGCCACTATCTGGCCTTGTGGATAAAGAAGCAGAGCTGGCAAGGCTTAATAAAGAGCTGAAAGCGCTAGATAAAGACTACACGCTCTATAGCGGCAAGCTAAAAAATGAGAAATACCTCGCCAAAGCTGCACCTGAAATTATAGAGAAAGATCGCAATAAGCTAGCGGAGCTAGAATTGCAGATTGCGAAAGTGAATGAGGCGATAAAAGGGCTGAGTTGAGGCCACGTCATTGCGGCCTTGAGCCGCAATCCAGAATAAATCCAGTGCAGGAACATTATCAATTAAGAACAATTCCTAATAAAATATGCCTTTATTCTTCGTCATTGCGAGGCTCTGGAAGCAATCTAGGATTCAGGATTATGTGGCCTCTGGACAATTATTAGGAACGCTGGATTGCTTCGCAGGGCCTCGCAATGACGGAAACTTTAATTTAGAATTGGAATAAGAACAATTCCACGTATTCCCCATTGGATTAATCCTAGATTGCTTCGCAGAGCCTCGCAATGACAGAGAGGTAAACCCGCTTCTACAGGCTTGATACAGCCTAGGTTAGTGCATATGGGACTTGTTGCGGATTTATTCGCTATACATGCTATTTTTCTTCTTTTGTTTCCGTTTGAATATCACTGCGGCCACGCCAATCACACCTGCTATGATAACTTTTCCAAATTTTGCGATCACAGCTATCAGTCCGACTTTTTTAGCCACCACTGCGCCGCCGCCCGCGATAAGAGCTGTCAGTCCAAGGCCAGAGTCTTTATCTTTTTCTGGATCAAATGAAGCATAATCTTCGCCTGAGACAAATTTAATATTTGATATGATATTATCGGCAATTGGCTTCTGCGCCTCAAATACGCTTGCATCAGTGACAAAAGTCATGTCAAAATAGCCTGAGCGCCCAAGCACATAGGTGTTATAATTGATGATCAAGTCTTCTGCCGCTGTCTCCACGCCTTTCTCTTTGATATTCATTGCCCACACAAGTATGTGCTGCTCAGCATTATATTGCGGCTTTGCTGCCCAGCCTGCGATTTCTATCTCGGCTGTGCCCATCTTCACACGCTCTTTATTGGCCTCTTTATTGCCATCTTCATAGATCTTTAAGATAGCATCAGCATCCATCTCTTTGGCATCGTCATCAGAGATGTAGCCCTCAGCATAATATTCTACATAGCCAGCCCAATCTTCATCTTCAGAAAAGATGATCCCTTCTAGGCTATCACCAGCTGGATTGCCCATATACTCAGAAAACGCCACTGCTGCTTTTTTGGGAAGATAGATCATTCCCTCAGGCAGCTCAAATTCACCAACAGCATTGACTGTGACAGTGTCAGGCCCATAAATAGCCTGCGACATCACATCATTCCAAAATTTCTCTTCCTCAGACAGATCTGCATCCTGAGCAAATGCAGGCAGAGCCAGCATGAGCAGAAGCAAAGATAAAACTAAACGCATAAAACCCCCATTATGTTATAACATTGATATTATAGCATAATGGGATACAAATTGCTACACCCTTCAAGGGTGGCTACAGAAACGCTGTTTTTGTGGCATTTTCTCTATCAAGGCTGCTACACGCGCATAGAGAAGCCACAGCAGACTTTTAGTTTTTGATATATTTCTGATTTTTGCTATTCGGCTTGTCAGGGATAGTCATCCGCAGTTTGCCTGCTTCCAGCAAGGGCTTTAGTATCTTGGTGCGAAAATATTCGCGATGGGCAATGCCTATAAATGACTGTATTTCATCGCGTGAGCGTGCTATTTTGCAAAAAGCCAATATTTTTTCATTGCGATCTTGCTCGTTATCTTGCGCGGTGACTTGCGCGTTACCGCGCAAGATGTCTTGTTTCTGCATAACGTCATAAAGCGCAGCTAGTGTAAATTCAATAAAAACAGCAGAATCGTTCATTTTGCGAGAATCAGTGATAGCATCATAATATTGTGGACGGTTTTGATTCAATACTGATTCCATTGGAATCCACGCAAAAAACGCCTTCCAACTTGCAAGCATCAATGTTTGCCAAAGTCGTCCCATGCGGCCATTGCCATCAGCAAATGGGTGAATGATTTCTATCTCATAGTGCAACACTGCGCTTTTGATTACAGGGTGCAGCTCCGACGCCCTTGCCCATGTGAATAGATCTACCATCAACTGGGGTACAAATTGTGGCCTTGCACCCATATGCACCACAGTGTCACCATCAAACACACCAACATCGCCGTTACGAAACTGTCCAGCTTCTGCGACTAGCCCCTGCATCATCAATTGATGAGCCTTTAAAAAGTCAGTGAGCTTGAAAGGATCAAAGCTCATTATCTTATCATAAGCCTCATAGGCATTTTTGACTTCTTTAATCTCTATTTGCTTGCCAGCAACAAGCTTGCCCTCAATAACAGCTGCCACTTCATCTAGTGTAAGAGTGTTTCCTTCAATCGCAAGGGACGAATGTATTGTTCGCAAGCGATTTTCGCGATGTAGCTTAATATTGCGTGCAAATCCTGCAACATGCTCAAGGTGCATCGCCATTTCTAAAATTTTTGCCAAATAGTCAGCAGTGCGCAGTGTGATGGTGTAAGGCGGGTTCGCTTTATTCACGATAAATCAAGCCCCTCAATCTTAAGCAGGCGACGAATCTTGAATAAGTAAAATTTCAAGCGTCCTTCCAGTATATCATCTAGCGAGGGTATGCTATATCTATATATCTGATAGCTCTCCGCTGTGGTGAATAAGTCGCGGCAATAGCTCTTATAGCGAAAGCAGCCCTTGCGCCAGAGATGCGAGAGCACCAGCTTGAGATTATCCTGATTCCAATGCTGCCGCGTTGCATTATATTGCAATATTTTCTCTATCAAGGCTGCTACACGCGCGTATAGCTCTGGCGTCACTTGCTCATTGCGCTTATAGCGCTGCACATCTAGCACCCAGTGGAGTAGCAGCTCTTCCTCGTCTGCGGATAGCGCTAGACCTAGAGTATTAAAGTATTCTAGGTGTGTGCGATCGCCTTCTTTCTCTGAATAGTCAATGCGGCTAGTCTCTGATATCTGTTGAGGGTGAAATCTATAATGCAAAATGGGTTGCTCCACCACTCCAATCTGCGCCACAGCCGCTATACCGCAAAAAAGCTTATGATCGTAGCCACTTACCCACCCTTCATTATAGTGTATATTATGCGCATCCATCAGCTCTTTGTTATACATAGCAATAGCATCAGGGTAAGGATTGAATGATAGTAGTGCCTCTCGCAGATAGCGTTCTGGTGGCACTTTAAATAAGCCTTTGTGTGCTCCAAAGCAGAGTCTATAGCCGCCACACACGCCCATATTAGGATCGGCTAGCATATGCTCATATTGCAGGCGCATGCGCTCAGGATAGGCGATATCATCATCATGCTGGATCATCACATACTTGGCCTTGGCCATTGAGATGCCAAGATTATAGGCTTTCGCCGCTGGCATACGCTTAGCGCTTTTGTGATAGCAGATTCGCGAATCGGCCTTGGCATACGATAAAATCAACTCCTCTGTGTTATCAGAGGAGTTGTTATTGATAATTATAAACTCAAAATCGCTCATCGTCTGCGCCAAGATGCTATCAATAGCCTCCTTCGCAAAGGTGTAGCGATTGCTAGTCACCATCACGACGGAGACTAGCGGGTTTGATTGTGACATTACGTATCCCTAATATTCAGAAACATCTAAAATTTTGTTAGCCAACGCCGAACGTCATTGCGAGGCTCTGCGAAGCAATCCAGCGTTCCTAATAATTGTCGGCCAAAGGCCGTCAGAATCTTGAATCCTAGATTGCTTCTCAAAGCCTCGCAATGACAAAGGATAAAGCATTTATTAGGAACTTGCAACGGGCGAGCGGGTCGCTCGCCCCTACAAGGACAATTACACCCTGCCTGCACTTCCCATAACGTTTTCATTCTTATGCTTGTACATCTTCACTAGCTCTTTTCTAGCAGGCCCAAGGTATTTGCG
>JAITWL010000193.1 GCA_031285285.1 Deferribacteraceae bacterium
TGCCACGCTTTTCATAGTATGGCTTCAATATCGCTGTGCTCTCATGGTATACCTTCAAGCGCTTTGAGAGTGTCTCTTCGGTGTCATCCGAGCGCTGAACCAGCTCTGTGCCATCATCGGCGCATTTGTTATCTGTAGCGGGGTTAAACTTAGTGTGGTATACCCTGCCGCAAGTTGGACAGCTACGGCGACCTGTGATGCGTTCATAAATCAGCTTATCAGGCACTTCGAGACTCACAACATGTGTCAGCTCCATGTCAAGGCCTTTCAGCATCTCATCAAGCGCCACAGCCTGAGGCACAGTGCGCGGAAAGCCATCGAAAATCACGCCATTCTTAGTGTCTGGCTCTTGCAGACGCTCTTTCATAACGCCGATGATGACCTCATCTGGCACAAGCTTGCCCTCATTCATATATTGCTTAGCCAGCTTGCCAAGCTCAGTGCCCGCTTTCACGGCTGCACGCAGGATATCGCCAGTGGATATCTGCACCACGCCAAAATCCTTGATGATATACTCCGACTGTGTTCCTTTGCCAGAGCCAGGCGCGCCAATAAATAAAATGTTTTTTTTCATACCTATTCCTTTGCTTTTACAGCATCATCCTACCTTTTATATACGACATTATAGTGACAATAATGAAAACCGCAATAATGATCAGCTTATTACGTTTTTTATTTTTGATGATTTTTAGCTTCGCTAAGCGCTTTTTGGCATCTTCATCGCCCTGCTCAACGGCTTTAATATACCACTCTTCGGCAAGCTTTAAGTCTTTTGCGACACCTCTACCGTTTTGATAGCAGTTGCCAATGTTGCATTGGGCAGTGACATCTCCTTGCTCTGCGGATTTGCGATACCACTCCACAGCCTCGACTAAGTCCTGCGGCACACCTTTGCCTGTATCATAGCAATAGCCCAGATCACACTGTGCCTTGGCGTTGCCAAGCTCTGCCGCTTTGCGATACCATTTCGCAGCCTCTGTATAATCTGAGTCTATGCTTTTGCCATCATAGCGAAAATCCCACACGGGCTCTTTATAGCCTGCCTTGATATCTATACCGCGCTTAAAGGGGCTTGTGGGAGCCACTAGCAGGTAGGCCAGCACGTGCTCCATACCTAAACAATCGCTGCCCCAGAGCGCACGCCCAAGCACATAGGCCGCCAGATACTGACGCCAGCTATCATACTTTGCTGCCGCATGTTCGGCGCAGAGATGGATATATTCCCAAGCTATAGCCTCATCTATATAGCCAGCCCAGAGCGAATAACGCGCGATAAAGCCACAGCGACCATAATCCCACGCGGCAAGAGTTGGCAGCGTCGTAAGCTCTGGCTCAGTATAGCCAAAGCGCAGAAGCATTGATTTTACTGTTGTAAAGTTTTTATCAGGGTAACGGCGGTCTAGTTCGCTGGGCGAATGGATGGCTCTATATTTTGCATCAATAGTTTTTGTATGATTGCCTGCTATAGCAAGATATTCCAAGGCGTCTATGGCACTATCTCTATCAGTTATGCTCCAGCCATCATCAAGCATCTCCTGTGCATGCTCTTTAGAGTGCACCCAATTAGGGAGAGTTATGAGAGGAAGAATAGTTGCCGACTGCCAATTTTGTGTCATCAGCACTGCACAAAAGAGCAGATCCCGCTCCTGCTGCGGCGTAGCCTTATGTTTAAGCTCTAATTTGCGCACATCTTCCGAGCTGAGATCAGCCTCTAGCTTGACTGTGCGATCTTTCCAGCCACTATAATAAACGTTACCCAGCTTGTATGCAGCCTCAGGGTCTCCCTGCTCAGCAGCTCTGCGGCAATTTTCTAGTTCACCTTTATTCATAAAAAACCTCTAATCAAATGAACGAAGGATAGTATAGTGAAAGTCATAAAAATGCAAATAGAAAAATGGTGATCTAGTGCCTATCCTGCTATATCTACATCTACAAAGTCAAAATAGGCCATCTTTGGCCTTATCCAGCCTATCAAGTGCCAGTCTGTTGCGTCAATCTGCATGATTCCTATGTGATGAGACCGTGTCTCGCCGCCAACGATTTCGCCATATTCGATGGTGCGATCCTTTAGATATTCTGATGAAGCGCCTTTTATGAGAATAAATTTTTGATAATCAAGCATATTCATGATTTTGCCCCTTGCAAACGCCGCAAAGCTTTGTATTCAGAAGAGCCCACATAATGCACATAGCCTCCTGCGTTGAAACATGGAAACATTGGCTTTTGGTCATGTGGCTCAATTGCGGAAACTCTCGCGCATCTTAGCAAAATATCAACTTCTTGCAAGGATATCGTTGCGAATCTCTTGATGGCAAGTGAAGCTTGCTTTGCCTCGCAGATGAATATTGCATCATATTGCTCAATAAATTCAAGCTCTGCGCCTGCTGAAATCAGCTCATCAATCAGCAAACTCAAAGCTTTGTAAGGATCTACGCCATTCGTTTTGATCCATTCAGAATCAGACGATATATCAGTTTGCAAGTTGCTGACTATATCCGCCATGTCATTTCTTGTCGCTGTCCGTCGTTCGCCTTTTATATTGCGGTCAAACATGCCATTATCTGCATGAAGATTAAAAGAAACGGCGTAGCCATTAGCTATGCACTCCTTCACTTCATTGATGGACCGTATGTATATGGAGCCATAATAGCCACCTCGAAAGTTATGCTGTGCATCGTAATTTCTAATAGCTGATATGAATGCTGCTTTGCTGGCGTTGGTGATTTTGATGTGTATAAAATGCTCTTTCATTCTCATTGCTCATTAGTTTAACACTTTCCAATGTGTAAAGAATCCTTTAGCGTTTACTTTTTTTTCTTTTTCAAAATTTGAATGGTCATAACCATGAGGAAAATCATTTATACAAACAGGATAAGCATATTGTATTAATCCAATTTTTGTACAATACCACTGGTATCTCTCTTTGTAGATTTCAACATCAAATTGTGTATTTACTTTTAATCCCCAGAACTCTACTGTAATTACATTGTTGCAAAATTTGAAACCTGCAATTTGATATTGGTTAGTTTCTTGTTGAACAAAACTATTTATTACATAAATCTCTAAGAATATATCCTTTATAATCTTGTCAATATCCTCTTTTGGATAATCAGATTTAATATAAAAAAAATCCCCATCAGGAAAATTGTATTCTGCTTCACCATTTTCCAATACTTCCAATACAATATTTTCATAGGCATTAACAAGGATCTCTTGAGAATATTTTTTATTATTTTCTTCATCAAATAATTCTATATTCAAACCTCTCTATTTTCCTTAAAACAAAGACTCAAAGATGCTGATTTACAGGGTCATTCTGTTCTCAATAAAAAATGTTTTCATTTCGTCATCGCGAGGCTCTGCGAAGCAATCAAAACCTCAGGATAGCTGTCGGCCAAAGGCCGTCATAATCATGAAGCCTAGATTGCCACGTCGAAGACTCCTCGCAATGACGAAATAACGTTAAATGCAACACAATAGCGTT
>JAITWL010000267.1 GCA_031285285.1 Deferribacteraceae bacterium
CGGCCTTGAGCCGCAATCCAGAATAAATCCAGTGCGGGAACATTATCAATTAAGAACAATTCCACCTGCGTATTCCCCCATTGGATTAATCCTAGATTGCGGGTCGAGCCCGCAATGACACAACTTTTTCGTTTCATGACAAGTCTATTGCGAGCCGCAGGCGTGGCAATCCAGCAATTTAAATCCAATGTGAAATGAAATGATTTCTAGATTGCTTTCAATGACAGCATGATTTCTGGTATAGCGATCTTTTGCCATAGACTTAATCAATAAAAAGAGTTATATTTACCAAATCATAGAAATTTTATGGTGGGTTTGGGGATGCATGTCACGACAGAACAGTTGATTACTGTATTAAACAACATTGGGGCTCAGTTTATTGTAGTTGATCCTGAGACTAATATTATCATTTATGCTAATGATAAGGTGCAGGAATCTTACAAAGATTTTGGCAATCTTTTGGGTATCAAGTGTCATAGCATATATTCAATCAATTGTCGTTGCGATCATTGCCCCATGCCAAGATTGTTGGAAAATCCACATGAAACTATCGAATGGGAATCTTTCAACCCTGTCCTGAATCGTTGGCTTAAAAATTCTAGCAGCCTCGTGCAGTGGCCAGATGGGCGCACTGTGCATATGCAGCAGTGCATGGATATCACCGATATCAAGACGATGTCGCAAGATTTGGCAAAGCGCCTTGAGCAGCAAGAGCTGATGAGCGAGATCTCACAAGGCTTTATATCATATGAGAACTGGGAGACGTTTATCACCAGTGCTCTTCGTAAAGCTGGCGAATGCCTATCTGTTGACAGAGTGACTATTACTGCCATTAATGAAGATTCAGATTTTCACCATCATAACTGGAGCACCAATGGCAAAATGAGCAGTGATCAGCTGCTTGATGCACGACTGAAGATGCAGATGTTTCAGATATGGGTAGATAGCAAGCTACCATATTTCAGCGATCAAATGTTGAGCGAGCCTGCGCTTTTTGCAATGAGGGCGCATGGGCTTTATGCCATACTTGCCCTTCCAATTTTTTTGGATAATACGCTTTGGGGCGCATTAAGCTTTGAGATGAAGAGCACTCGCAGGGAATGGACAAAAAGTGACATCGCCCTTGGCCAGACTATTACTAACGTGATAGGCTCTATGATGGAGCGTACACACATCCAGCAGAAGATACATGAGGCAGAAGAGCGCACCAAAGTGATGATGGACTTGGCGCCAATGACCTGCATTATGTTTAATGAACAGTTTCAACCAGTGAGTTGCAATAAAGAATTTTTGAGATTATTTGGCATTCCAGATAAAGAGATATATTTTAGAGATTTCCATTCCCATGTTATTTTGCCGCAAAAGCAGCCTGATGGGCAGGATAGCATGCCGAAGATGGCCGCTATATTTAATGAGGCGCTTATAAAAGGCAGGGCTACTGCCGAATTAGATTTTCTACACAGCGATGGCACTATTATCCCTGTGGATTTTAAGATGATTCGTATAAATTGGCGTGGCGAGGATCATGTCATCAGCTTTGGCAAAGATTTACGCGAGCTGAGAGCCAAGATGGCAGAGCTAGTGATTGCAAAGGAAAAAGCAGAAGAGAGCGCTAAAGCAAAGAGCAGCTTCCTTGCAAATATGAGCCACGAAATACGCACTCCGCTGAATGCAATCATCGGTATGACAGAGCTCGCGCGAAGCAGCAACGATATGGAGCGGGTAAAATACTGTCTGGGGCGGCTAGATGATGCATCAAACCACCTTATTGGCGTGATTAATGATATCCTTGATATGTCGAAGATTGATGCAGGGCGGCTTGAGCTAGCGCCTTTAGATTTTCTGCTAGAAGATATGCTTCGTCGTGTCAGCAATGTGGCAAATTTTCGAGCAGAACAGAAGCAGCAAGAGCTTATCATATGCATAGGAAGCTCTGTGCCATCGTCGATTGTTGCTGATCCACAGCGGCTGGCGCAAGTATTAACCAATCTGCTATCAAATGCAGTGAAATTTACACCTGAATCTGGCAAAATCTGCCTTACCATATCAAATATTGAAGAAACAGAAGATGAGTGCACACTGCTATTTGAAGTGCAAGATAGTGGCATCGGCATGTCAAAAGAGCAGCAAGCTTTGCTTTTTCAGCCATTCCAACAGGCAGATGGCAGCATATCACGGCGTTTTGGCGGCACTGGCCTTGGGCTTGCTATATCCAAAAATATTGTGGAAGCGATGGGTGGAGAAATAGGCGTGGAATCAGCGCTTGGGCAAGGTGCTCGCTTTTTTGTCTATCTGCGAGTGCCAAGGGGCAAATGTGTCCACCAGAGCAGGCTAAGCAAAAGCATCAATTGGAAAAATATCCGCATACTCGTGGTGGATGATGCGCCAGAAGTGCGCGAATATTTTGAAAGCATCATGTCAAATATCGGTCTAAGCTGCAAGGTGGCAAGCAGCGGACACGAAGCGCTTCGCCTGCTTGAGCGTGAGCGCGGGTTTTATTTAATGTTTATTGATTGGATGATGCCAGAAATGGACGGCATTGAGCTGAAAAAGAGGATTGCTGAGCTTTATGGTGATAATGCTGTTGTGATCATGATGTCGTCTGTTGAGCCAGACCAAATCAAAAAAACTACAGATGTTGCTATAGACTATTTCATAAATAAGCCACTATTCCCTTCATCTATTATAGATAGTATCAATGAGTGTCTTGGCGAGACAAGCCGCGCACATCCTGATAATTTATTTTTGCAAATTTCGGGAGAAGGCATGTTTGAGGGCAAGCATATCTTGCTTGCTGAGGATATCAAAATCAATCAAGAGATATTGGTGGCGTTTCTTGAGCCAACAGGAGCAGTGCTCACTTGCGCTGGAAATGGGCAAGAAGCCATTGATATATTCACAAAAGACCCATCATTTGATTTGGTAATCATGGATATCCATATGCCTGAGGTGGATGGATATCAAGCCACAAAGGCAATCCGCGCACTTCCGATAGAGAAGGCGCAGACTATACCTATTGTTGCAATGACAGCAAATGTATTCCGTGAGTATATAGAGCGCTGCATGGCATCAGGCATGAATGACCATATCAGCAAGCCAGTAGATAAAGCTGAAATGATCACAAAAATTAGACGATATTTGTGACGCAATCAGGGCTTCACTTTCTTAAACCATTGCACATGTGTGATCTTTAAAAAGTAAGGCAAAAGTCCCCTTCGGCGGAAGGGGTGCCCGCAGGGCGGGGTAGTGGCTCCTTAGCATTAAACCGTCGCTATGATTATGCGTGCAAGCATTACAATATAAATCAGTAGCCATAATTAACGCGATAAGTTGTAATGCCTACATGCGTAGCTATTACCAACGGCTAAAAGCTGTGGATCACTACCCCGTCTTGCTTCGCAATCCACCCCTTCTATAAGAAGGGGACTTGTTTCATGCTAATACTTGACAGCACTATATCATAGGAATATATTCTAAATAGTCAGTAAAACTTGCTTGGGGAGGTTGCTATGAGTGGACTTGCGCTTATTTTTGTATTTGTCGTGTCTATCGTTGTGATGATCGTTGCTATTTCTA
>JAITWL010000290.1 GCA_031285285.1 Deferribacteraceae bacterium
CTATTTTTTCTAGATCACTATTTGTGATGACTTTTTCAGGAAAATAAGATCCTGTACCTATTATTCTTGAAAATATCATTATATTGGCCTCCTCAGTAACTTCAACTTTTTTTCATTAAAGCAATGTTTTTCTTTAATTTATCCTTCGCTCGGTCGTCATAGCTCAAACCACACAGTCTACTTGCCGTACTGTGCCACACCTATAGTAACACCACCAGGAATTATGTAAATCCCAAATGTCATCTTGCTAGCGGTTTGATCGTTGATTACTTGCGCCTCAGCTAAAGCCACGGCGCCAGTTGCCATCATTTTATTATGAGTTTCTTCATAATTATTTGTTGTCAAATAAACCATTGTAGATGGCGGCACCATGCTGCCATCAGGGTTTGTTGGCGGAGCCATAATCCCTGCGAATGGCCATGGCTGGCCTTTTGCTTTTAGCGTGGTATACATCTTACCATCCACAGAAGTGCTTTGAGCCTGCGCTTGTATGCCAAAATTATCGCTCAGAAATTTTATAGTGGCTTCAGGCTCAGCTGAGTAATAATCTATCCAAGAGCCCACACCCTCAGCTTTCATAGGGTTCGTGCGCATGAATAAGACCACTAAGGCAATCACCGCTACTAATAATACAAAAAAACCTATCTTAAAGAACATTTTAGTTTTCCTAATCTATCAAAATTTACTATACTCAAGCATGCCAAAACCCATTTGTTGGCCTTTGCTATCATATTTCAGCTTGCCTACAGCCTTTAGCTGTATCATGTCTTCTATCAGCATTGAATCATTTAGAAAATTTAACTTTGTTAAAGTTGTGAGCACGTTTTCTAAATCAGGAACTTTCTCAAGAGCGGCTCTGTCACTCTCTGTACCCTCATTTTCTATTAGCTCACGCATGTGCTTTGCTACGAGTTCGAGCTCGCTACCGCCATAAGTCGCTAGCTTTGTAGCAAGCTCATCCCACTTTAGATTTTCCACAGAGTAAAGATACATCCTAATTTGTTGATTGTGCTCACTTGAGTCTATATATAAGGTATCACCAATAAGCTTTATGTGCCCTGCATCTTCATTAGGCTGAAAGCCATGCTCAGCAAGCAGCCTTGCATATCCTTCATCATACTTGTTAAAATCCTTAATATCCCTTGTATACACCACCGTAATCATAGTGGCAGCCTCTGGACAGGGGATAGAGGGTACATTTTCGGTCATATATAAATGCCCTTCTGAATAAAACTCTGTTTCAGAACAACGCTGCCATGAGATGGCATATGCTGACATCCGAGACGACCCTTGTGTATACTCTGGAAACTCCGCCAAACCCTTGCCCTGCATAGCACTATTTTGCACAGTATTTGCTACATTGCCAGTAGTGCTGGCACAGGCAAATAGAGCAAACGAAATTAAAAATAACAGTAGTCGCATAGCTAGCCTCAGCTGTCTGTCTGCAAAGCGTCAGCAACGCCCTTGCGGATGACTTCGTTCATATTTTGCTCAACCATTTCTTTTGCCACGCGCACAGCATTTTGCACGGCATAGGCAGATGAGCTGCCGTGGCCTATGATGCAGATGCCATTCACGCCAAGTAGCGGCGCGCCGCCATATTCTTCATAATTTACGCGAGCTTTAAATCTTTTAAAGCCGCTACGCATGAGGAGTGCACCAAGCATGCTGATTATGCTGCTCTTGATCTCTTTTTTGAGCAAGCCAGATATGAAGCTAGCAAGCGCTTCTGAGCATTTCAGGGCGATATTACCCACAAAGCCATCGCAGACTATCACATCCACTTTGCCTTTGTATATCTCTTTAGCTTCGATATTTCCTGTGAAATTAAAGGCTTTGCTGCCTTTTAACATTGCAAAGACAGTCTTAGTGACCTCATTGCCCTTCACATCTTCTTCGCCTATGCTCAAAAGCCCCACACGTGGCTTATCCTGATGAAGGATGGCCTTGGCATAGGCTGAGCCCATGATAGCAAAGTGTAGATAGTTGAGCGGCTTGGCATCTACGTTTGCACCAGCATCTGTGAGCACTGAGTGGCCAGTGGCCGAAGGCAGCACTGTAGCAATTGCTGGACGGTCGATACCATCAATTGTCCGCAGCTTCAATAAAGCTGTAGCCATAACGGCGCCAGTGTTACCAGCGCTATAGAACGCTTGGCAGACGCCATCTTTCACTAGCTGTAGCCCCACATGCATTGATGAATTGGGCTTTCGGCGTACTATCTGCGAGGGTATGTCGTCCATAGCCACCACCTGCTCAGCATGCTGAATAGTGATGCGTGGATCGCCATTAGGGAGGTATTGCTTGAGCGATTCAGCTATGATGGCCTCTGGCCCTACAAGCACCGCATCAATACCATAAGCCTGCACGGCAGCAATAGTGCCCTCAATGATCACATTGGGGGCATGGTCGCCCCCCATAGCATCAATGGCAATTTTCATGGTTTATCCTTAATTTAGGGTTTACAGCTCTTCTGTCTTGATAACAGCGCGTTTTGCATAGTGTCCGCATGATGGGCATACGCTATGAGATTGCTTTTGCTCTCCGCAATTTTCGCATTTACCATATCCCAAGCCTGCTGGCTGATGATGGCTACGACGGAAGCCTCTTTTTGATTTTGTTGTTTTTGTCTTTGGACCGGCCATTTCTATTTCTCCTTCAACGCTTTAAGCGCTGCTAAACTATTTATTGGTGTTATCTCAGCCTCAGGGCTGTCTTTATACTCTAATCCTTGGCAATCTTCTTTACAGATACGCTTTGCAGGCACTTGGAGGATCACTTCCTGCCTCAGCAGCTCTTCTAGGTCAAGGCTATCTGGCTCAGAATAGAATGAATCTCCATCTTCATCGCTCATCTCATGCTCATCGGCAGCAAAGCCCACAGGCTTAGTAATAGGCAAGCCGCGCTCGATATTGATGCTGATATCTGCTCTCAGCTTGAGCACAGCCGTCCCACCGCAACGGTCGCATATGGTGTTGTAAATAACATCAGCTACACCTTGCAGATAAAAGCCAGCATTATCAACCTTGAGCAAGTTCCCTTCAAACTGTATATCAGCTCTATCGCTGCCATCTTCAAAGCTAAATGAATGTTCGATCGCAAGCGAGCTATCTTCAATCTCATTATATATAATAATTTTCATAAACTTACATACCTTATATTATTTTATCAGATAAAATTATAAGGATACTATTCATAATAAATCATGGGAAATTTGTCAATGACGAATATGATGATCATGTCGTAGTATAAATTGTAATAAATGATGTCCCTATCCTCCGTCTATGTTATATTAGGTTTAACGAGACCAATAAACACAAAAGGAGTAAGGGACAAATGAATACTACCAAAGAACGTAAGGAATTAACAGCGAAAGATCGAGCAGATCTAGAATTTGGTCTTAAATGCAAGACCAGCATATCTTT
>JAITWL010000314.1 GCA_031285285.1 Deferribacteraceae bacterium
AATAGTTTTGAAGAGCTGCTTGCCTCAGATATAGACACTGTCTATATCGCCACACAAAACGACTCGCATTTTACATATTCACAAAAAGCACTATTAGCAAATAAAAATGTACTTTGTGAAAAGCCTGCCTGTGTGAATTATACTCAATTAAGCGAAATTTTAGATTTGGCCAATAAGAAAGGGCTGAAATTTATGGAAGCAATGCGCTTTTTGCACATTCCTGCCTATGTGGAGCTAAAAAAACGCTTGAAATCAAAAGCTTATGGCAACATTATCTCCATTGAGGGCAGCCTTGGCAAGATTTCACAGCGCACATATCGCCATACTAAAGACTTGTGCGGCGGGGCTACTATGGATCTTTCAATATATCCTGCTACAGCTGTAATCGATCTGCTAGGCTATCCAGATCACATAGCCTCAGGCTGCATCAAAAATGATGCAGAGGTGGATTCTAGCATGAGCGCAATATTCAGCTATAATAGCGGCATCATAGGCAATGTACATGCTAGCTTCACCACCTTGACACGAGGTGAGCTTAGAATCTGTACAGATCAATGCACACTCACTCTGCCTAAACAATTTACCACCACAAATGAAATCATCATAGAACAGCCAGATGGCAAGCTAGAGAGGATACCTTGCGAGCTAAGCGGCACTGGTATGGCTTTTGAGCTGGAATATTTCTGTAAATCAGCTAACAATGCGCTTAATCATGAGCTGTCACTAAATGTAGTTAAAGCGCTAGATGCAGTCAGAAAGCAGCAAGGAATAGTGTTTGCAGCGGATTAACTAAGGTTTTTCGCTATAGCCTCAGCTGACATGAATTTCGCGCCATCTAACATGCCGCGAAATAGTGTCAGCTGCCGCTTGGCATAGTTTCTAGTTTTCTGTGCTATGATAGATGTAGCTTCAGCTAGCGTTATTTCGCTAGACAGCGCCATTGTCAGCTCTTTGTAGCCTATAGCACGGAAAGAAGGCATGTCAGGCGTGATTCCGCTAGCTAGCAGGCTGCGGACCTCCTCCATCCAACCCTCTGCTATCATATTTTCTGTGCGCTTATTGATGTCAGCGTAAAGCTCTTCACGTTTTTTATCTATCACCATCACGTTGTAGCTATATCTAGGCGGCTTTCGCAGCTCTTTATGTGCAATGGAAATAGGCAGACCTGTTATGCGATAGACTTCCAGTGCTCGCAATATGCGCACGCTATCATTTTCGTGTATTTTAGCTGCATATGTGGGATCTATGCCTTGCAATTCATGGTATAGCTTGTGGTTACCCTCTGTGTCTAGCCGTAATTGCAGCTCTTGCCGTATAGTAGCATCGGATGGTACTTCAAATATGCCATCGCGCAGCGCTTGAATATAAAGCCCTGTGCCACCAGCGATCACAGGGTGCTTGTCTGCATCCAATATAGCTTCGATGGCTGCTTCCGCATGTGCAACAAAATCACCAGCTGTGTATGAGCTATCAGCTGGTATTATATCAATTAAATGATGTGGGATATGCTGTCTAAGTTCAATTGATGGTTTTGCTGTGCCAATATCTAGCCCCTGATACACTTGGAAGGCGTCGGCGCTGATATATTCAAAGTCGAAGCCTTGATCAAAAAGCTTATACAATAGACCAGACTTGCCAGAAGCTGTTGGACCTGTGATTATGGGGATGACATTTGCCATACTATAATGCCTCACTACTTTTTGTGTCAATTGTGTCGATATGGGCTATCAACGCAGTTGAACACTCCCAAAATTAACTATAGTTTGTATTCTTGAGCCTCAGTCATTCCAATTGTTATCCATGCTTCAGTAAAGTTGATTTCGTAGACATCCAGCATATGGACAGCTTCCTTGAGGGTATCAGCACCATCTGGAGCTTTTTTGCTGATCAAGGCGATCAGCTCTTTCATTGTCAATTGCGACTTTTGCACTTTGCCAAATATGCGCACTTGTAGCTCAGATTCAAGGCTCATCGGCAGAAATGTGCAGGCCACCTGCGGATTTTGCTCAAATTCTTTAGTTTTCTGGTTGCCCCTAAATGTGCAGAAATATAGCTTATCTTGTTGCGCTTTGTCAAAACCAAAAGTCACGATCCGCACATTGGGCTTATCGTTCACACTGGTGGCTAGTGCCATATTGACACTTTCATTCATCACTTGCAGAAATGCTCGCTCTAATACATTCTCACTCATAATCAAATCGCTCCTTAATAGTAAAGTGCTACAATATAGCATTAAAATGCTGACAGCTTTGTGTCAGTATTTATTTTGAAAAATAGACTTGGTTCATCGTTGAAACTTTTTATGCAAATCAGCCAACGCCATTGTGAACACTATCGGTCGGCCGTGGGGACAGGTATGAGGGTTCTTAGCACGAAAAAGCATATCAACTAGCTGCTGCATCTCATAATGGGATAGCGGATCGCCAGCCTTGATGGCATTTTTGCAGGCCATTGTCACTATTGCATAATCCTGTGAGCGCGATTTGCGGTTATCCATAGCATTTTGCACGATATCCATAAATTCATTTGCAGTGTCTTTCTTTAATTTATCAGCAGGGACGCGCGTCACCTTGATTTCGTTTGGGCCAAATGACTCGTAGGAGTAGCCAAATTTCGCTAGCTCATCAGCCATGTTATCTAAAAGCTCCATCTCTTCTAAGCTTATAGAGATCACAACAGGCTCAAATAGTGTGATGGATGGCACTTGCGCCATACGCTCCGCGAGATACTTCTCGTATAGCACTCTTTCATGTGCCACATGCTGATCGATCACCACCAGATCGCCCGCTGGCGAGCGTGCAATGATATACATATCTTCTAGCTGGCCGATCACAGAGAATGATAGCGCCTTATCCGCCTCTACATTAGCTATCAGTGGCATAGGCTCTGGCGCATAATCAGTGTAAGCTGTAGCAGGTGCAGCCTTCACAGCTACAAACTCTTTTGACATATCAAAAGCTGATATTATCGGGCGGGCAGACCTCGCCCCTACAGCATGTGGATTGCTAGGTGACATCACCTTTAAGAATGGGTCGTTGCGCGTGCTTGCATCCATTTCCACCATATCCACAGTCATTTTAGGCTGCTCAATTAGTTCATTATTGAGCATTTCCTCTGCCTCAGCGTATACCACGGCAGTGAAATTTTGCAAAGCTGCCTCTGTGGCTCTATGCACAGCAGTGAAAAGCTCTTGGCTTCTTGTAGCCTCAAAGCGCACTTCGGACTTGGTTGGGTGAATATTCACATCCACAAGCGAAGGCTCCACGCGCACATCCACACAAGCAGCGGGGTAAGCATTTGCTGGGAGTAGCCTGTAATAAGCCTGTATCACTGCTTGCACAAGGTTCATATCCTTGATAACGCGGCCATTCACACCTATGTATATAGCATCGCGGCGCTTGCGCTGTATAGCTGGATGGGTGGTGCAGACAGTGGCCTGTATGCCTGCATTGCCATATTCACCTTGCATGATGCGGCTTTCGCCGAATACGATTTTTGATAAATCTAGCATAGTATTGCTGGCATAGGTTCGCAGCACTTCTTTGCCGTCAAATAGCGCCACCAGCTCAAGGCCAGAATTAATCATGGCAAAATGCTTGAGGAAGCGGAGTATCTCGGCCTCATTGCTGCGTTGGCTTTTTAGGAACTTTTTGCGAACTGGCAGATTCTCAAAAAGCTTATCCACAGTGATCTGTGTGCCTTGTGATATGGCTGCTGGGCGTGTGGCTGATATTTTACCCTAGTCTACGATGATTTCACCAGCTTGATCGCCTTCTTGTATGCTTTGTATGCGAAATTTGCTTACTGCACTGACGGCTGCGAGAGCTTCACCTCTGAAACCATATGTAGATATGGCGTATACGTCTTCCACACTTCGTGCTTTGCTAGTGGCAAAGCGTTCCACGGCGAGCGGCAATTCAGCA
>JAITWL010000382.1 GCA_031285285.1 Deferribacteraceae bacterium
AACCTTCCACACTGCCACCCAGTGGTATTTTACATGGGCGTGGTATGTCACATCATCAAGCTTGCCTATAAATGGATTGGTCATAAGCGTAATAAAAAAAACGGCATACTGGATGCGCAGATTCCGCTCAAGCTTTCGCAATTGTTTAATACTTCTGCTTGTAAACTCAATAGTAAACACTGTTGCTCCTTACTAAATATAGTATGTCAAAATTTGACTATATTGTCAATCCCCAAAAGGAGTCTTCGTCTTGCTTACCAATAGCCCTCTGATCCACGCCTACCGCCGCATGTGGCCGTTCATCAAGCCATATTCCTTCCGTGCGCTGCTGGGCATGCTGCTGACTATCCCTGTGGGTGCGTTTGATGCTGCTATAGCGGCTTTTCTGCGGCCGTTCATGGATGTTGTCATGGTGGAGCAGCAGTCCGATTTCACCATGCAGCTGCCCATCATCATCATTTGTTTCACGCTTATGCAAGGCGTGCTAATCTATGCTGCCAGCTATTTTAATAGCTGGGTGGGCGCGAAGATCACCACCGATATTAGGACACAGCTCTTTGATAAGCTCTTATCCATGCACACAGCCCATTTCGACCAGCAGAGCTCTGGCGCAATCTTGCGGCGCTATTCCCAAGATGCAGAGCGGGCATCAGGCAGCCTTATCAACAATTTGAAATTATTCCTTACCAAATTTTTCTCATCGATTACGCTTACTGGCGTTCTGCTTTATAATTCTTGGCAGCTGGCCATCATCGCGGTGGGCACGCTCGCGCTGGTGCTCTATCCGCTCAAAGCCGTGAAGCAGAAGCTGCAAAAGAGCATGAATGCTGATGAAGGCGCTGGCGCAAACGTCATGACCATCTATAATGAAGCCTTCAATGGCAACAAGATCATCCATTCATTCACACTCGAGCCCCAGATGCGAGGTAAATTCGATCAGCGAATGGAAATGATGTTTGATAATCGTATGCGCATAATCAACGCCACTTCATGGCTATCATCAATCCTGCATTTCATCAGCTCCCTAGGCGTCGCGCTGGTAGTCGGCTTCGGCGGCTATCTAATCACAGTGTCGCATAGCATCACCCCGGGCGCGTTTGTGGCCTTCGTCGCCGCGATGCTCATGCTATATGCGCCTTTAAAAAGCATTGGCGGCACATATGTCGATATGCAGCGCTCTTTCATGGCTATCGACCGCATCTTCCAGATTTTCCAGCAAGATCCAGCCATCAAAGATGGTGCGCTCGTGCTGGATAAGGTGCGAGACGGCATCGAATTCAAAAACGTAAGCTTTGCCTACATCAAAAAGCGCAAAGTGCTGAAAAACATCAGTTTCGATGTGAAGCTCGGCCAAACAATCGCGCTGGTGGGCAATTCTGGTGGCGGCAAGAGCACCATCAGTAACCTAATCCCGCGGCTATACGATACCACAGGAGGCGAGATACTGATAGATGGTGTTAATATTAAGGATTACACGATCAAATCCCTACGCAGCCATATAGCTGTGGTCTTCCAAGATAATTTTCTCTTCTCTGGCACAATACGCGAGAATTTAGCACTTGGCGCCCAAAACGTCAGTGAAGAAGCCATGTGGCAAGCGCTTCGCAATGCTAACTTAGATGAATTCGTTGATTCACTTGAGAATAAGCTCGACACAGAGATAGGCGAGCGCGGCACAATGCTATCTGGCGGCCAAAAGCAGCGCATCGCCATAGCCAGAGCCTTCATCAAAGATGCGCCCATAGTAATCCTAGATGAAGCCACCAGCGCCCTTGATAACAAAGCCGAAAGGGTTGTGCAGCAAGCGCTCGACAAACTCATGGAAAATAGAACAGTAATCGTAATCGCTCACCGCCTAAGCACCATCCAAAATGCGAACAAAATCCTAGTTATCAACGAAGGCGAGATCATCGAACAAGGCGCACACGATGAATTATTAAAACAACAAGGCGCATACTATGCATTATATGAAACACAATTCAAAACATAGGTCACTTAGCCTTATGATGCAGAGCCGATAGTCAGATCTTTCTGGAGATCTTGTGCTTGTAAGAGTATGCTACCCCTATCAATTTATTGCTACATTTGCTCCCCATGCATTGCCTAAGTATAAAGGTGTTTCTTCTGCAAAGTTATCCATGTTATAATCCAGTTCCTCTTGGCGCAAGGCTTCATGTTCTTCATCTCTGTCAACTCATTTGGAGCTGTAGGCTTTGGTTTGGGGCGGCTTGATACTCGTTTCGCCTTGTGCTCTATGCGATTCACAAGCAGGCCATGCTCTTTTAGCAAGCGATAAATACGCTTATGATTCACTTGCAAACCGTATGTATGGCGCAAAGTTAAATGTTTGGGACGTGCAGGGATTACGGAGCAACATTTCATGACTTGAGGCGAACATTTGCTACATACTTGATGGAAGAGGGCGTTTCGCTGTACACCATCAAGGATTTGCTTGGACATTCAAGCATCACGATGACCGAAATATATTTGGCTTCACATGGTACAGTATTTAAAGATAGCGTTTCTAAAATCGCTTTTCGTTAATAATAAGGGCAACTGTGTAACTTTCATGCATAGTTGCCCTTAAATCGCGAACAAACACTTGACAAACACAAGCCAGATCAAGTATAAGAAACATGCGATAAAAAGATAGAGAATCTCAATGAACATTCTTAAAAGATAGTTATTTCATAAGCCGAAGTGTTGGAATTGGTAGACAAGCATGATTCAGGTTCATGTGCCAGCAATGGTGTGGGGGTTCAAGTCCCCCCTTCGGCATAAAAGATAAGTTTAATGGCTTCCGTAGAGATACGCGAAGCCTTTTTTGTTTTGTATGTTTTCAAGGTTTTATCGTCTTATAACTTCCAGCGAAATTTGATGACAGTCGATGAATAGTCCTTAGTTATTGGGTTTTTACAAATTATGGAGGTGAAGCCAAAAGAAACAGATTTCAAAATAGCCGATGACAAGGGGGATGTACTTGCTCAGGAGCTACTTTCTGCAATCAGAATGATGGAAAGCAGAGGCACTGGCACATCGCACAAACAATATCGTTGGTGAGATATTTGCATTTGCAATAGCTACAGACAGAGCGGATCGCAATATAACTCACGATCTCAAAGGTGTGTGCCTGTGATAAGCAAAAACATGGCAACAATTATCGATCCTGATGAGATAGGAGCGTTATTACGAGCTATTGATAGCTATTCTGGCGACTTCATCACTAAGTGCGCGCTAAAATTAACTCCCTATGTGATGTTGAGGCTAGGAGAGCTGCGCAACGCTGAATGGTCAGAGATTGACCTTGAGAAGAAGCTCTGGAAAATGATGACGTGGTGGGCTAATTATCTCAACAAATTGAGGGATGCAAAGTAGTTTGGGTTGCTCAAAATCCTTTTCACTTTCTTATACACTAAAATATTTGGCTCATAATCTGGCAGGCCAATATCCAATTGGCCTCCATTGAGCACTTCATCCACAGCCTTTGCCACAGCTGCCGATCGCGAGATGCCAGCTTCGCATTGTGCAATGAAAAGCTCAATCTCAGGCCACACAGATAGCACAAACTCTGCAATCTGGGCTGCTTGCTCATCTCGGATGCTGCGAGCACCTTTATAGATATAATTTTCTTCTTCACTATCTATGAAAGCCATGTGAAGATAGCCTTTGCAGTTTTTATTATATATAAGTGGTGAATCGACCTTAGTATGCGGGTAATCGCTTATTGATAAATATGCGTATGGCCTATCTTGGTGAATATGCCATACAAAATCACCAGTATTGCCAAGGTCTTCCACATCATGCCTACCGAGGATGGCTATTTCTTTCATAAAAACACTCCTAAAAGCCTATTGATACAGTCTTTGGCTTGTAACTAATTTCATTTTCAAGCGCTGTTAGCACGTCTTCTGCATTCCTCCAGAATCTATCAGCAGCTATAGCTATATCGGCAGCAGTGAGCGATTTTAGTGTGGCTAGCCTATCATTACAGCTAGCAAAATCCACTGTGGGGAAAAAATGCTTGATCGCAGCCGCAATCTGGCCTTGTGCTAATGGACGGAACTCGGCTTTGATATCGAAGCGCCTTATGGCGGCTGGATCTAACGTTTGCAAAAAGTTAGTTGTGCACACCAGCACGCCTTTATAAGCATCCATCTGTGCAAGGAACTCATTCACATGGCTTCGCTCCCAGCTCCGCTCTGCGCCCTCGCGATTATACAGCATGGAATCGGCTTCATCAAATATCAACACCTTGCCAGCCGCGCTCTGAAAGGCGGCACGGATATTTTTCTCGCTGCCACCTACATACATGCTGAGTATATCTGATATGTGGACAACTTGCGCATCCAGCTTCATTTGAGTTGCCATATATTTGGCAAATTCTGTTTTGCCTGTACCTGGCAGGCCATGCAAGAGCAGCGAAAAGCGCTTCTTTCCAAGGTTTTTGCTCTTCTTGTAGCAGATAGCATGCTCAATGATATCAATTGCAGGGATGGAGCTATTTACAAAATCTATGCAAAACTTGTTGCCATTTTGGACTTGTTCTTTTGCATAAAATTTTGCATGGCTTTCTAGCATATCTTTGAAATACTTTGTGCGGCCTTTTTTACTATCTGATAAAGCAAGTGCTGCATCAGCGCTATGGGCAGCTATTCCCAAAGGCAGATTATATTCTGTGGCAGTATGCTTGATCTCTGTCTTCGACATAAATTCGCCAAGCGACACAATATTATTTTGCCACATCGTCGCCCTCTCGCTTGCCTGCAAGGGTTTGAACTCCATTATAAAGTGAAAACGGCGCAGGATAGAGCGATCGACCATGCTGATATGATTGGCAATGTAGATGCACTTGCGTTTTGATTCATCAAATGCCAAGTTCACGTCGCCTTTCTTCATCTTTTGCGAAAAGAATGATTCATTGATAATGTCATCAGCTTCATCTACCACTACTAAGTCTGTGGCGGGATTTGATGCTGCTATGGCGATTTTCTCATTTGCTTTATCTTTAAGAAAATAAGCTCTAAGCCCACAAGATTCTGCCATTGCAGCGGCAAATTCACTCTTACCTGTGCCACAAGCGCCATGAATAAGTATTTTTGCATTTGAAACACGCTGAATCAGCGACACGACTACGTTTATATCCTCTTTATCCTGTGGAAATGAAGACATAGCATATTTTGCAGGCGCTTGCCGACACGTATATTCAAGCAGAGACGGCGATTCACCATAGATATAGCTAAAGATCGTATCGCTAATCCAGCGCCTACGGTCAACAACAAATAAGCCATTTGCGAATAATTTCTCTTGCTCGCCTAATGCTGCCTCAACAGCTGGGCGTGTTGAGCCTAAAATAGCGGATGAGCCATGTTCATAACAATGATCGCATGCACTATCAAGCTCCTCATCAAAATGGCGAAAGTATGCAAGTTGCAGCATGTCCGCCTCCAAAGATGATAGCTCAAAAATCTTCGCAATTTCTTCCACCTTGGGTAGCTGCACAAAACGCTTATTTGGGAGCATTAAAAGCAAGTCTTTGTGTATGTTGGCTTGTGCTTCACTACACTCAAGCACATGAGCAATTTTGTAATTTTGTGTGTTCCTTTGGCCTCTTCTGATAGGATCCCTGTGATAGCTCTTCAAGCTGTCTTCTTTACAATATTTTTTAACTATCAGCCTGATTTGAGAAGCTGTAAGCAATTGTAATATAAATTTATACATGCTATCATCAATTAATTCGTGAGTTTTGATAAGCTTGCGTGCATAATAGATCAAAAGATTTTTTTCGATTGTTTTCATAATTTTTGCCTCCGATGCTTATTAAAATACCATGCGACCTATTCAAAAACTGGCTAGTTAAAAAATATTGTTAAGCTCCCCAAGTTTTGGAGAGTTAATGTGATACAATACAAAAATTGGAGGATGACATGCAAAGAAAGGGAGAAATGTTGCCAAGCGAAAAACTTTTGTATCTATTCACTATCATGCTTTTTTCGAGGGGTAAGCGCTCGCTCAGCGAGCTTGCAGAGGAGCTTGATTGCTCTGTGAACACTGTGAAACGTAAACTGGATGAATTGGGAAAATTTGGCGGAGGCAGGATTCTATCAGAAAAAGATGGCCGCAAAGAGGTCTACTGGATGGAAAAAGATAATAAGCTCAAGCTGAATCTCAATGCTGATGGCCTGCGGGAGCTGATGATTTGCAAAAATTTTCTCTCCAATATTATGCCTGAATCTATCAAAAAAGAGATGAATACTGCCCTGCTGCGCGCCTCAGAATATGCTAATGAGGATAGCTTTGATCTGAATAGCTTTGCAGGCGTTGGGATAACAGTAAGCAAAGGCAGGATTGACTATAGCAAATTTCAGGCGCAATATGATGCGCTGGTGAAGGCAGTGGTCGCCAAGCGGGTGTGCAGCATCACATACAAAAATGGCAACACGCTGAAAACACGCAGCATTGCGCCTGTGAATATAATAGCCCTTGGTGGCACAATATATGTGCAAGGCTGGGTGATAGCGGAAACAGGCAAAGCCGTAGCTAAATATACAAGCCCGCTCGTGCTATCGCTGCATAAGATCGCTCAGGTGCAGCTTGAGAAGCGCAGCTGGGAGACACTGCCTGCGATAGATGCCAGCAGCTTTGGCTTGCTGAATACTGGCCGCATCAAAGCAGTGGTAAAATTCACAGGCTATGTCACTGAATATATACAAGACCGTATCTGGAGCGATGATCAAACGATAGAACCCTGCGAAGGTGGAATAATATTGACTTTCACCAGCTCTAGCAAGCCCGAGCTAATCAGCTGGGTGCTGAGCTTTGGCGCACAAGCGGAATTGCTAGAGCCAGCGGAGCTGCGGCAAGAGCTAAGGCGAGAAGCTGAGGGGATGGCTTAGAATTATGGGAAGATAGGCGAAAAAGCTTGATTTTGCAAAAAAAAAAAAAAATGATAATTAAATTGAGGTGCAAAGATGAATTCAAACGACAAAAAACGACTTATTGAGGACTATTTTAAAAAGGTTTGTGAACTTCTCAAAAATAAGTTGCAAGAAAAAGAATTTTCTACAAATTGGGAAGTCCATTTGTTGCCATATATTGGTCGACCATATTATAAGCCTATCACTATTCGCCATAAAAATAAGGCTTCTAAAGACTATAACCATACTGTTACTTTTGAATTTAATCACAGTAAGGGTTTACTTTATAATGGCATGTATGGGATCATTGCAAATAACAACAAGTTTCATGAATATCACGGTTATCGTGGGGATATAATTTATGATGAGCACTATCCTGACATTTATGAAAATGCACAAAAAAAATTTAAATATCAGAAACACAAAGCGGCTCAGTGTTGGCCATTATTTATAGATTTTTATAACAATAAATGTTGGCTTGATGATGATCTGATTGAAAAGTTGCACACATTTTACGAAAAAGAAGAGAAGTCAGAACTATTCAAAGAGACAGAAGCAATGGTTAGCAATATGTTAACAATGGTTGAAGTGTTAGATGACATATTAAAATGGAATAATGATAGCTTATGCGCACAAATTCACCAATATGCAGCAGAGCAGTCTCTCAATTTATATACATTAGAGAAGGAGATCAATTACTACTTGCATGAGCTCATCTATGTGGAAAACAATGTGTGCACTATTGTTTTCTTAAACCGTGGAACCAAAGAACGCCTTGGGGAACTAGTTGGCTATGCAAGAGAAGCTTTGCAAATGCCAGTGGAACTTTTGTATGCGAAGGATATACAAGAGGGGAGGTCTTTACATCAGCCTATACCTTTAGTGGAAGGCTATAGCGAGGATTTTGAAGAGCTATACAATTTACTATTAGATGGAGATAAAACCAAACTATTTATTATAAGTGGTGAAGCCGCAATTCACTGTGAGTGCGATAAAAACAAAAACATTTGTTACCTAAATTTCCTTTATACGGATACAGAGGATGACAATTATGTTAAAATTGAATATGATGACTTTACGTTTGGTAGATTTATCAG
>JAITWL010000067.1 GCA_031285285.1 Deferribacteraceae bacterium
AAGGAAAAAAAGCGAAAGTAGCGCTCACAGCTGTTATGAGAAAGATGTTGATCGCCATCAACGCAGAAGTAAAAAAAGTCGTACAACTGGGTTGATGACGGAATTATGGAAACTTTAATAACTGAAAACATAGCTCTTCGCCTAAATTTTCCTTGATTTTGCAAAAAAAAAAAAAAAATAGAATGCCACTGAGTGTAAATTTAAAGGGGATTTTTTAATGAAGAAAGTTTTGATTGTTGTGTGTCTTTTTGTCTTTGCTGTGGCTTGTAGCGATGGTGGTTCTGGTAGTGGTAGTGGCGGTGGCTCTGGTGGGGCAGGATTCAATGTGGCTGGCTGCACAAGCACTAGCCTTAGTGGTCTTGGGCTTACCCCTACTGAGCAAGCTGCGGCAAGTCAGGAATTAAATGACACTTTTAATAATTACAGACTATGGGATTGCTCTGGCAGCAACAGCTCTGCGCTAGATGCTTATGGAAATAGTTTTGGTACTTTTGATGGAATTTATGGAGTACTTGGCTATAACCTTGACTGGTGGTACTCTGACTATGCAGATGAAGGCTGGGGTTACGCTCCTGATGGCTTGGGCGGTTACATAGCGCTTTGGGGCTCTTGGTAATCTTTAACAAAAAGCAATCGGGCGAGTTAACCCGCCCGATGTTTTATTACCTTACTTATTCTTATCTACTTCTTCAAAATCCGCATCCACGACATCTTCACCGCCTTGCGTATCTTGCTGTGGCTCTTGCTGAGGTGCTGCGCCTGCTTGCTGCTGGGCATACATAGCCTCGGCTATTTTGCTGGCGATTTTTGAAAGTGTGTCTATGCCTGTTTGCATAGCTTGCTTATCGCCTGACTCAATAGCTGCGCGCAGCTCAGCGGCTTTCGCCTTCGCTTCTTCTTTATCAGCATCGGCTATCTTATCGCCATTTTCGTTGATAGTTTTTTCAGTGCTATAGATCAGCTGATCGGCATTGTTTTTCAGCTCTACTAGCTCTTTCTTCTGCTTATCTTCTTCAGCGTGCAGCTCAGCATCTTGCACCATCTTTTCGATATCGGTCTCAGAGAGGCCGCTAGATGGGGTGATGCGGATCGACTGCTCCTTGCCTGTGGCTGCATCTTTTGCCTTAACGCTCAATATGCCATTGGCATCAATATCAAATGTCACTTGAATCTGTGGCACTCCACGTGGTGCGGCTGGGATGCCTATCAAATCAAATTTGCCTATCTCTTTGTTATCAGCGGCCATCTGGCGCTCGCCTTGCAGCACCACGATAGTGACAGATGTCTGATTATCGCCATAAGTGGTGAAAGTTTCCGTCTTCTCATGTGGTATAGGGGTGTTGCGCTTGATCATAGCTGTCATCACGTCGCCAGCTGTGGCTATACCAAGTGTAAGCGGAGTTACATCCACGAGCACGATATCTTTCAGATCGCCAGCAAGCACACTACCCTGCACAGCCGCGCCGATTGCCACCACTTCGTCTGGATTCACGCCTTTGTGCGGCTCTTTGCCGAAGAAATCCTTCACTTTCTGCTGCACAAGCGGCATACGAGTCATCCCGCCCACGAGGATCACTTCATCTATCTTATCAGCTGAAATATTTGCATCTTTCAGCGCTTTGCGGCAAGGCTCTAGCGAGCGCTCGACAAGGTCACCCACCAGTTGCTCAAATTTAGCGCGAGAAAGCTTCAGCACAAGGTGCTTAGGCCCAGACTGATCCACCGTGATATAAGGCAGGTTGATTTCTGTCTCCACAGTGCTCGAAAGCTCTATTTTCGCCTTCTCAGCAGCTTCTTTAAGGCGCTGGAGCGCCATTTTGTCATTGGTCAAATCAAGGCCACTAGATTTTTTGAATTCGTCTATCAGCCAGTTTACCACGCGCATGTCAAAGTCGTCACCACCAAGGAAGGTGTCGCCATTAGTAGATTTCACTTCAAATAGACCATCACCAAGCTCAAGGATAGAGATATCAAATGTACCACCACCAAGGTCGTATACGGCCACTTTTTCATCCTGCTTGCGGTCGAGGCCATAGGCTAGCGCAGCCGCTGTAGGCTCGTTGATGATTCGCTGCACATTCAGGCCAGCGATCTTGCCAGCGTCTTTAGTGGCTTGGCGCTGAGCGTCGTTAAAGTAAGCTGGCACTGTGATAACAGCGTCAGTCACGGTTTCTCCAAGGTATTCCTCAGCAGTCTTTTTGAGCGCTTGCAGAATCATCGCAGACACTTCTTGTGGGGCATATTTTTTGCCCTTCACTTCCACCCAAGCATCGTTATTATCAGATGGAGCAATCTTGTATGGGAGCACTTTTTTAGCTTCCACCACTTCTTTTGCATCCACTTTGCGACCTATAAGGCGCTTGATGCTGAAAACAGTGTTTTCAGGGTTCATAATAGCTTGGTTCTTGGCAAGTCGCCCCACCAGCCTGTCATTATCTGTGAAAGCCACCACCGAAGGCGTAGTGGATGTGCCCTCAGCATTGAAAATCACTTTAGGATTCTTGCCTTCCATCACTGCCACAACAGAGTTAGTCGTTCCTAGGTCGATGCCTATAATCTTAGCCATAATTTATACGGTCTCCTTTTATATAATTAATTGTTTTCTTTTAACGTATTCTTCACTAAACGATCAAAATCAGAAATTATTTTCTGGTGTTTATTAAATTCTGTATACTCCGCTTCTGCCTTAGCATCAGCCTTTTGCTTAGATACACTTCCTTTACCTTGCAAAATTTCATATTTGCGGAAAGCTAAAAATTCATTAATACTTGCACTAAATGCCTCCATCGTAAAAGTATTTTCTCTTTCAATCAGGTCTTCTATATAGTCAAAATAGCCTGTTATTGCTCTTTCAAGCTGCTTGATTTCTTTCTCTTGCAGATAGTTTTTAGCAACTGTCACATCCGATTTAATCACTCGCCCATCGGGTGCATTTCTCCATGAAGTCAAGCCCATATGATCTTTGTTACGATCAGCCTTTGTGTATATGATCTCCGCTGCCGTTTGCCCTGTGATAGCAAAATGAAATTTATTTTGCACCATTGCATAAAAATCATGGGTCACTCTGGACTCTTTATCATAGTCAATGCTGCATTCAGCAAATATATCTGTAATCTGCTGCCAGATACGGCGCTCGCTGGCTCTGATAGAACGAACACGATCCAACAACTCGCGAAAATAATCTTTGCCAAAGGCGGTCTTACCTTGCTTCAAGCGCTCATCATCTAGTGCGAAACCTTTGAGCATGAACTCTTTTAATACACCTGTCGCCCAAATGCGAAATTGTGTTGCCTTACGGGAATTAACGCGGTAGCCTACTGAAATAATGGCGTCGAGATTGTAAAGTTCAACATCCCTTTTTACTTGTCTATTCCCCTCTAATCGAACTATTTCCAAAATGGAAGTAGTTCGATCTTGCACCAATTCCCCACTTTCAAAAATATTTTTAAGATGCTTTCCTATTGCTGGTATTTGAACCCCAAATAGTTCACTCATCCCTCGTTGCGTAAGCCATATTGTGTCATCTTTGGCAACAGCCTTGATTGATACACGTTCTTCTGGCGTATTATAAATCAAAAATTGTAGCTCTTTATTCATAAATTCTCAACTCTTCGAGTTTCGAGGATCGGCTTCTTTATCCTCGACTGGCAAAGCCAGTTCTGCGGTACAAAGCCTCCGCAATTCAGTCGCTTCGCTCGTCTTGCGACAACCCCAAACCCCATCTTGGGGCTTTAAGGCTTACAACTTATTCACTTGCACTTTTGCTGGGCGGATGATACGCCCTTCCAGCACGTATCCATTCTGCAACACCATTGTGACACAGTTATTAGGCAGCTCAGGATTTGCTGTTAGCATGATGGCTTCCTGAGTATTTGGGTCAAAATTTGAGCCAATCTCAGCTGTGATCACCGTCAGCCCGACTTTTGCCAATGTATCAAGCATTGATTTATGCGTCAGCTTAACACCCTCTAATAGTGCCTCTATTGGCGAAGTATCAGCGTGTTGCAGCGTGAGGTCAAAATTATCAAGCACTGGCAAAAATTTGCTCAAGAGCGATTGGTTTGCATATTTTATCTTATCATCAGTGTCTCTATTGAGACGCCTAATATAATTTTCAGTATCCGCAGCATACTTCAGCAGGCGGTATTCGGCCTCCTTCAATTTTTCTTGCAGATCCACTGGCTCTTCAGCGTCTTTCGCCTCTTCGATGCTCTCCACCACCTCTTGGGCGGCCTCAGCTTCAACTTCCTCTAGCATCTCTTCAATATGATCCTTGTCGTTCTCGTTATTCGTCACTATATCCTCCATTCTTATTGATCACTATAATGACCCTTGCAATGCTATTACAACATTTCCATCATCAAGTATTTTGTATACTAGACGGTTTTTCTCATCAATCTCACGACTCCAATAACCTTGCAATGCATGCTTAAGTGGTTCAGGGTGTCCAAGACCCATGTTGCCATTACGTACTATATCGCGTATTAGCTGATTAATTTTTTTGATAGTGCGCTTATCTTCAGCCTGCCATTGTGTGTATTCATCCCAACCATCAAAAGTGAAACTTATATTAGTCATTTTCCATAGCCTCTAATTCAGCTAATGTTTTGGTGACTACTTCCCCACGTTCTACTTGATCAACAGAATGCAAGATACGCGCAAGCCTGTCGCCTGTATAATAGTCATCATAAGGCTTTAGCTCAAAGGGGATAGATTGTTCACGGATCGCCTGACGAAAAAACACATTAATCGCGCTAGACATGGTTAAGCCTATTTTATTAAATAGAACCTCTGCTTCTTGTTTTATATTTTCGTCAATGCGTATAGTTAAATTAGTCTGAGCCATAAAAATCTCCTTTTATTGCACTGTGATTATATTGCATATCATGTGCGTTGTCAATGCGTTATTCATCACTATATCCTCCATATAATTGGCTGAACATCTGCGTCAATAGCAGTGATGAGTAATTCACCACGGGGATCACCCGCGAATATTCCATGCGTTTTGGGCCTATCACGCCCAGCATGCCCACCACATTGCCTTTTTTCTCATATGTGCTGGTCACAAGCCCCAACTCATCTATATTATCAAGGCCTATCTCTGAGCCTACGAATATCTGCACGCCTTTGGTATCCATGATTCGCTCAAGCACATCAGAGATAGCCTTCTTCTCATCTAAAGCTTGCAAGATAGCGCGTAGGCGCTGCGCATCGTGAAACTCTGGGCGGTCTACCATATTTGATGTGCCTTCCAACGCGAATAGCTTCTCAAACATTTCAGCAGAGAACACTAGCTCTTCAAATTCCATCAGTGTAGCCAAGGTAGCACGTAATTCGCCCATGCTGGCAGTGTAATCGGCCGCTAGCTTGCGTCGCAGCTCTTCCACTGTCATATGCGCCAGCTGCTCAGTCAAATAGCCGCCCATGCTATGTAGCTGGCTATCAGGCACATCTGGCGGGATATTTAGAAGCACATTCTTCACTGTGCCAGCCTTTGATATAAGTATCGCAAGCACTGCGCCACCGCGCGTCAGGCGGGTGAATTCGATTTGGCGTATGGTGCTCGTCTCCTGCGAAGCTGCCACCACAAAGCCCACCGCATTGGTGATAAGCCCAAGCCGCCGCGAAAACTCTGTCACAAGCGAAGATACATTTGATGGATTGAAGATAAGCTT
>JAITWL010000090.1 GCA_031285285.1 Deferribacteraceae bacterium
ATTTGTTTGATCATTAGAATATGTTTCAATCTGCTGAGCAATATTTTCAAACACGTATTTGTAATAATAATACTCTCCATCATCTCGTAACACTGTCATCACAGAATCAGAATTCTTCCATTTTATATATTCTTTCAAATTTTTGACTGGATTGTTTCCATTAATTTTAAATAATTTTTTAGCATATTCGTCCATTGATATATTAAAATTAGCATCTGTTTGACATTTCTCGTGCCACTCATTTAATAATCCTTTATCAATACATTCACGTGCATATGTGCCTGCTATAATTTTTTTGAATATCTCACCAAATAGATTATGCCGATCTATGACAATATGGTATTGGTTCTTGTCATAAACAAGGGCTTCGAAAGCAATATGCTCTAGTTTATCACTTTGCACATTTGCTGAAAGATAAGTCCTAAAAAGAGACCAACTCATATTAAATCCTTATACATTTTGAGACCTGCATATTTTTGTTTTTTGAGAAAGTCTGTAAAATTATCCAATCCTTGCTTTTTATGCAAAGTATGTGGCATCATTTTATCAGATACAATGTCCCTAATAGATTTGCACCCATCCATAAGCTCATCGACTTTTTCAGGATCATCCTTAAAACATATCACACCAAGATACTCTCTGTATATGTTTAATATTTCAAGAACCTCTTCTTTGTTTTGCTCTGTATCAACAATTTGGAAGTCAAGCCTTGTCCATACACAAACACCCTCTTCAATAGCACTCAGCTCTATACGAGAAATTCCATTATTGCGGTATGTTTCGATTTCTTTATCATGAATTTGTTTAGTTATTCCTTTTAACCTTTGTTCTTTCTCTAATTCAAAATATTGGTGATCAGCTATGCTTTCAGTATATTTACGAACACAATGAGCGATATAAGATGGCATATTAAACACTATTGTATAATTTCCATTGTCATTGAGCTCACGCTGCACAACAAATTCATGAATATTGTCTCTATATATTGCCTGAACTTGCTCACTAGTGATCATAGGTTTACCTTATTCAGTATCGCCAAGATCGCCTCTAACTCCGCCTTTATGCGCAGCTTCATATCTTCCCCAAGCTCTGCGGCTTTCGTAGGCTGCTTGTCAATAAGCGCATCAGCTTCTGTTGGTGAAGCCTGCAAACTTCCATTTGCGTTTGCCATATGCTTTTTCGCGCCTTCTATCGTCAGCCCATCTTCATATAATAATTTTTTTATAAAGTGCACAAGCTCCACCTGCTCAGCGGAATAGTATCTATGCCCGCCTGATGAGCGCAACGGCCTAAGCCCTGAGAATGTTTTTTCCCAAAACCTTATTGTGGAATGCGGCAGGTCTGCTATCTTGCACACTTGTCCTATAGGATAATGTTTACTAACTTTCATTTACCTCGTCTTTAAAGAGCTGGCTGGGTCTAAATTTCACAATTGTCCGTGGTGCGATGACCTTCTGCTCGCCTGTTTTCGGATTTCTACCTACTCGGCGGCCGCGCATTTTCACATCGAAATTGCCAAAGCTTGATAAGCGCACATTCTCGCCATTGATGATCCTTTCTCGTATCTCTGCAAACACCTGATCAACAATAAAAATAATGTCTTTTTTTGTCAAGCCATACTTCTTGTGTAAAAAGTCTACAATACTAGCTTTAGTCATAATAAATCCTTTCAGTTTACTCTCGCCGTAGCTGAAACACCTTATCAGTGATCCCTGTCCTTTGCGCAAATAATTTTGCAGCTTCCAACTCCATGCAGCATACACGTAGCTCATAAAAAGGATGCTCCACTGTTTCTGCGAAGATTATCGTCACCGCGCCATAGTTATTTGCGTAGGCTACAGCCTCTTCCCTTGATGCAAAATTTCTAATCGGTGCCACCTCCATATCAGCCCTAAGGCCAGCAGGAAGCGTATCCAAGCCATTTGTCCATAGGTTAGCAATCGCCAAGCCAGTCCCAGCCTGCGGTGTGTACACTATCCAACGCATTTCCATAGTGGTGCGCACATCTACAACCTCGGCCTGCGCACTTGATGCCTGCGCAAGGCTCGTTATTATATCATAGTCGCCAGCTGTAGCACCGCTAAGCGTCACAGCATAATATGGCGACGTTCCTCTTGGCTGCGCGGGTGGTGTTGGTCGTGGCCGTGCTGGCGGTGTCGGCCGCGTATTAGCTGGCGTCTCAGATGCTGGCTGGGCAGGCAATGTCTCCACCTCAGGCTGCTGGGCTATCTCTAGATCGCCAAAATCAAGCACCTGAATCTGCACATAGTTTGCGGGAGCAGGCACAATTGGCGGCACATCCACAGGCACTTCCAGCTGCACAATAGGCGTAGGTGGCTTATTAAAAGGATCAAAGGCCAATACCAAAAGCGCACCTATCAAGCCAAAAGACACAAGCACTGTTAAAATAGTGAAGAAAATTTTCTTTGGTAGCGTCAAGCCCTTTGAGGGCACATACTGAGAATCATAAGCATCTGCATCGATCATCTGCTTATAGATATCAGTAAGGCTCATATTGTAGGTCTTGAGTAAGTTAATGTCCATATTATTAATTCTCAGGCCGCTGGCCTTCGAGGATCGGCGGCTTTATCCGCGGCGGGAGACCCGCCTGTGGTACGCCGCCTCCGCAATTCAGTCGCTTCGCTCGTCTTGCGACAACCCCAAACCCCATCTTGGGGCTTTAGGGATGTAATCCACCATGTTTAACCGCTTCGCGGCCGTATCTATCAGCTCAATCGCTTTGCTGCGCTCGCTACGGAATCGGAACGATGTCAATCGCTCCCTGCGTTCGCGGGCATGAACATTCGTCATTGCGACTTGTCACGAAATGCTTCGTAGAGGCATCGCAATAATTCCCCACTGGACTAATGCGGGAGAGCGGGTCACTCTCCCCTACGAGTGTAACTTGCAATAGTGCTCGTGACAAGGTCTATTGCAAGGTTCATGCATTGCCAACCCGCTGCTATTCCCCTTCGGCGGAAGGGTGGATTGCCAAGCTTGCACGGGGTAGTGGCTCCTTAGCCTTCGCTATGATTACGCGTGTAAGCATTACAATATAAATCAATAAGCATAATTAATGCTAAGGTTTCACACGCCTAGTATACACCTTTGTCACAATCATCACAACTATTGCTGGCAGCCACACATATAAAAACTCTGTCACGGCCACCATCACGCCTCGCATATTCAGCAAGTGTCTTGGGTCAAATGGCGACACCCTAATTGGCTGCACTGGCAAAAAATGGCGAGCACTATCGAATGGCCAAAACATTGCCACCCCAAGCCCGCCACTAGTGAGCATATCTGTGATTATATGGCTCAACACTGCCAAAAATGGCAATATAATAGCCATCATTGTACCAGCCTTAAGCTGCTTGCGCAATATAAAGCCTGCTATGCCGCAAGCAAGCGCAGCCGCTAGCGAATGTGACGCGCCCCTATGCCCAAAGGCATCACCATAAGCCACCCCTAGCTTAAAGCCAATCACATCAAAATCAGGCAACACCGCACAGATGACGCAAAATATCAATAATTGCCGCGAAATGTAACGTGGTCGCAGACCCAGCCCCATGATAAGCGGCGCGGCCGCATGGGTTATTATTGTTGGCATGACTTATCTCTGCAAATCTTCATAGTAGCTCATTCCAATTATACATGGCTGCCGTTATCGCCTTTTTAGTCATTTCGCTGCCATCACTTGTCCAGATACCACTTTCAATTATGTTTCCTAGCTTACATACAACCGTCGCGCGGAGCTCGCCATCTTCATAATAAATTTTTTCTTCTCTCTTTAGTTTACCATACTGCGCTTTAGTCATTTTGCTGCCATCTGCCAAAATGCCACCTTCAATTTTGCCTAATTTACATATAACTGTCGCATAGAGGCTGCCATCTTCGTTATAAACTTTTTGTTCTCCATTTAGTTTGCCATGAAGGTATTGTGTTTCAAACCTTACTGTGCCATTTTCATAATAATATTTGCAAATTTCGTTCTTTTTGCCTTTCTTATATAAATTTTCCTCTTTTAGAGCTCCACTTTCATAATAAACTTTCACCAAACCTTCAAGTTTACCCTTTATATATTGCCCTTCACGGTGTAGCGAACCATCTAGAAGATAAGCCTTGAATAGACCTTCCCTTTCGCCCTTCTTGCAGAATCCTTCAAAGGCCAACACACCATTCTTATAGTAATAATTATTTATGCCATTTTGCTCATCATTTACATATTGCCATTCATATTTCAGCGTGCCATCTTCATAGTATGCTTTATCTATGCCATTATGCATACCATCTACATATTGCCATTCATATTCTTGTGTGCCATTTTTATAGTATGCCACAACACCTGTCACAGGCTTGCCCTCATATAAGGGAACGCCATAAACTATATCAAGGTCTTCATATTTATAATCATAAGCTCGTTTTTGTTTCATCTTTTACGCCAATGGAGACTATTCATCACCCAAAGCTACCTTTATCGCTTGCTTCGTCATTTCGCTGCCATCTTCTGCCAAGATGCCGCTTTCCCTTTTGCCTAGTTTACATACAATAGTTGCATATAGGCTGCCATCTTCGTTATAAATTTTTTGTTCTCTATTTAGTTTGCCATTAAGGTACTGCAACTCGCGTTTTACTATGCCATTTTCAAAATAAGATTTGCAAATTTCGTTCTTTTTGCCTCTTTTATATATGTTTTCTTCTTTTAGTGCGCCACTATTGTAATAAACCTTCACCAAGCCCTCAATTTTTCCCTTTACATATTGCGCTTCATGGTGTAGTGCACCATCTCGGTAGTAAGCTTTGGTTGGGCCTTCGCTTTTGCCTTTCTTGTAGAATCCTTCAGATTTCAGCATACCATTTGTGTAGTATTCATTATCTATGCCATTATGCACACCATTTACACATTGCCATTCATATTTCAGCGTGCCATCTTCATAGTACGATTTATATAAACCTTCTTCATTGCCATTTACATATAGGCATTCACTGCTTAACGTTGTGCCATCCTTATGGTAATACTTAGCTATTCCATCCATTAGATTATTCTTATATGAGCATTCACATGCCAGAGAGCCATCTTTACGATAGCCTTTTTCGATGCCTTCTATCACGCCATTCACAAATGGCGTTTCTGTTAGCACCCAAATACGCGATGCCCCATAATCATAGCTTTTCTGAATGCCATGTTTGATGCCATCCACATATTGCGCATACTCCCTTGGCGGGAAATACCTCGCCACTATGCCTGTCACAGGCTTGCCCTCATAGAGGGCAATGCCATCCACTATATTAAGGTCACCATGCTTATAGTCATAATCCTGTTCCATGTGCTTCTCTCACTCAGTATCTAGAGCATCCAAAGCGGCCTTCATCGCCGCCTTAGTCAATTCGCTGCCATCAGCTAAGATGCCACTTTCTTTTTTGCCTAGCTTACATACAATAGTTGCATATAAGCTGACATCTTCGTTATAAATTTTTTGTTCTCTATTTAGTTTGCCATTAAGGTACTGTAATTCGCATTTTATTGTGCCATTTTCAAAATAATATTTGCAAAGTTCGTTCTTTTTGCCTTTTTTA
>JAITWL010000133.1 GCA_031285285.1 Deferribacteraceae bacterium
TGCCTGTCTGCAGCGCTCTTTGCAAGGAGCTAGAGATAATCAAATCGATCGATTTATCTTGCAACATAGGAATAAGCGCCCATGCTTGCGCCTCGCCAGTGCTATTGATAGGGATATCGCTACGGCCTTGCAGCAGCTGACGCCTGTTCCAGTCAGTCTGACCATGTCGAAATATGTAAAAGTCTATTTTGCTCATAATAACCTCTAAAATCCTATTTTATCCACTTGCGCGCTTCATAAAAGCGTGCCCACAGCTCGCTTGCCTCTGCACGGGCTTTAATTATCGTATTAAAGTAGTTTCTCAGCCTTGGCAGGTCGTCTTTGCTTTCTTTCAGCACTGTGGTGCTGATATTTTGCACTAGCGTATCGATAGAGATATCCGCCTCATAGTAATATGCTGTCAATGCTGATTGATGATATAGCGACACCGCTTCGGCTGTGCTCATCACAGATGATGGCGATTCAATTTTGCTACCTTCGCGGCTGACGCCTTCGCGCAGCTCATTGAATGTGGTGGCGAGTAGCTCAACTATATCTTCATCAATATCTATTTTTTCATCAATCGCATGCAGCATCCCGCCAGCTTGTCGTGAGATGATAGCGCTCTCAAGCTTCACGCTATTAATGGGGTTGACTGTCTCGAAATTGAATCGGCGCTTCAAGGCACTAGACATCTCATTGACGCCTTTATCGCGAATATTAGCGGTAGCAATGATATTGAAGCCAGGCTTGGCAAAGATAAAGCCAGCTTCGCCAAACTCAGGCACAGAGAGCACTTTATCGCTCATAACGCTGATAAGCGCATCCTGCACCTCGGATGGGCAGCGGGTGATCTCCTCAAAACGAGTAATCTTGCCTTCGGCCATGCCTGTGTATAGCGGACCTGGCACAAGCGCCTCTGGCACAGGGCCTTTGGCGAGCAGCAAGGCATAGTTCCAAGAATATTTAATGTTATCATCAGTTGTGCCAGCTGTGCCTTGCACTGTATTGGTGGTGAACCCAGATATAGCAGCGGAAAGCAGCTCTGAAAGCATAGTCTTGGCGGTGCCTGGCTCGCCAACTAGCATTAGCCCGCGGTTGCCAGCGAGGGTGATGATGCAGCGCTCCACAAGGCTGTCGTCGCCATAAAATTTCTGCTCGATTTCTACCTTTTCTTTGCCGAGCTTGAGCGCCGCCTTGCTGCCAAGGATGAATGTCTTGATGCTCTTAGGTGAGAGAAGCCAGCCCTCGGGCTTCTTATTACCCTTGTCATTTTCTGCAAGCGCCGCTAGCTCCTTTGCATAGAGCACTTCCATAGGCGGCTTGATATAAGTTGTGTCTTTAGCTGTCATTAGTTTGTCCTTTTATCCTGCTGTTCCAGTATCAGTCAGCGACACTTCCACTGCGCCTAGCGATTCGAGGCGCACGCTATCGCTTATCTCATTATGAGAGAGGATATTGATTGATGTTATATACTTATCCACGAAGCGGCGCATTGGCAGGCGCAATGGAGGCGAGATCACCAGCACTGGGCTTAGACCACTATTTACTATATCATCACACTTGGCTATTAGCGCCGATAGCACAGATTTGGCTATCATTGGGTCAATAATTATCTCTTTGCCATCATCTGTCTGCTGCAAGCCGCGTGCCAAGAGCTGTTCCACCTGCGAAGGCAGCGTGAAGATATGTAGCACGCCATCTCCGCCAAGGAGCGCCTCATTAATCTGGCGGCGCAGGGCAAAGCGCACTTTCTCTGTCAGATAGTCCACATCTTTATTGCTTCCAAAGGTGGCCATTGTCTCCAAAATGCTCTGGAGGTTGCGCACTGATACTCGCTCGCGCAGCAAGTTTTGCAGCACTCGAGTCACTATGCTTGCATCTGTGATGGCTAAGGTGTCATCAACTATCTGCTGATGCTTCTCTTTCAGCTTTGCTAATAGCTCCTGTGTTTCCTGCCTGCCTACCAGCTCGAAGGCATTTTGTTTGATCACTTCTGTTAGGTGTGTGGCAACGATTGTGGCTGGATCGACTATTGTATAGCCTTTCATCTCTGCCATTTCGCGCTGCGCCTCATCCACCCACTTGGCTGGCAGGCCAAATGCAGGCTCTTTATCTTTCAAACCATCAATATCATCAAGCGTGCCTGCAGGGTTCATCACCATGTATTTATCAGGGTATACAGAGCCTGTGGCTGTTTTGACACCACGTAGCAGTAGATTATATGAATTGGTATCTAATTGCAGATTATCTCTAATTCGCACTGGCGGCACGATGAAGCCAAGCTCCAGCGCTATTTGACGGCGGATAGCCTTGATACGATTAAGCAACGTGCCGCCCTGATTTGCATCCACCAGCGGAATAAGGCTGAAGCCTATTTCTAGCTCCATAGTATCCATCTCAAGCAAGTCTTTGACTTCCTCTTCCTCTGGACGTGGTTCGTCAGATTTATCTGCGTCTTTTTCTTCTTCACCTTCAGCAGGAGCATCTTTCTGCTTGCGCATCATTAGATAGCCGCAGCCAATCATGATAAGCGCAATCATTATAAATGAAAGCTTAGGCATGCCTGGTATTATCGCAAAGAAGAGTAGCACGCCTCCCACAATGAATAGTATGCGCGCATTTGGGAATAGCTGGCGGCCAAGCTGCTTAGATAACATCTCGCTGCTGCCAGCACGGGTCACCACAATACCAGCGGCCGTAGAGATGATCAATGCTGGAATCTGGCTGACAAGGCCATCGCCCACTGTGAGCAGTGTATATATAGTGGCCGCCTCGGCTGCACCCAGCCCCTGCTGCACCACGCCTATTATGAGGCCGCCAACGATATTAATCGCTGTGATGATAAGGCCAGCAATGGCATCACCACGAACAAATTTGCTAGCACCATCCATAGAGCCATAAAAATCAGCCTCACGGCGGATTTCTTCGCGACGAGTCTTAGCCTCTGATTCGCTGATGATGCCAGCATTCAAATCGGCATCTATGCTCATCTGCTTGCCAGGCATAGC
>JAITWL010000148.1 GCA_031285285.1 Deferribacteraceae bacterium
CATTTCGACATAAATGTGGAGCTTAGCAAATCTCTCTGGGATAGCGGCAAAACTAAGATATTTGAAGAGATGAAACGCATCAGCACCATGGCTGATGTTATATATGTGCGCCAGAAAGAGCAGCTGGGGCTTGGTCACGCCATTCTTTGCGCTAAAGAAATCATCAAAGACGAGCCTTTCGCAGTGCTCCTGCCCGATGACGTCATCCGCTCTAAAGAGCCAGTGATGGGCCAGCTCGTTCGCCAATATGAGCGCGTCAATGCAAATGTTGTTTCTCTGATGCATGTTGCGCCAGACGCAACTCATAAATATGGCATAGTGAAGATTGATTCACGCGTTGATGACAAGCTCTCGAAGCTTGCCGATATGGTGGAAAAACCAAAAGCAAACCCACCATCAGATATGGCCATCATTGGCAGATATATCCTGACGCCAGAAATCATTGAAATCCTTGAAAAGACTCGCCCTGCAGCAGGCAACGAGATACAGCTGACTGATGCTTTGCTAGCAGTAGCTAAGCAAGGCAAAGTATTTGGCTACGAATTTGAAGGTGACCGTTTTGACTGCGGCGACAGAGTAGGCTTACTAGAGGCTACTATGAACTTTGCTGCTGGTGATCCTGCTCTAACAGCAGAATATAAGAGAATTGTGAAAGAGATCGGACTCTAGGAAGCTATGCGGCAGAATTGGACGAAAAATTTGATCATGGTTATCTGTGGTACAGCAGATGAAGACAGGCGCTTGCTTGCTGAATCTGCGGCCACAGACAGTTTCCCGCCAGTTGATGTTATCATAAGCGGTGCTTGTGTGACTATTCTGGCGGATATTGCTGGCGCGCTTGCAGATGATATATGTGTGTATATTAATTATGATAAGTTAGTGATCGAAGGCGTCAAAAGGCCGTATTATCCTCCTTGCTATGAGATGAAATTCCTCTGTGCCGAAAGGCAGTATAGGGCATTCAAAAGAGAAATTCGACTAAAAGCCCCAATACTCAAAGACACAATAGAAACGAGCTTCTGCGATGGTGTGCTAAAGATCAGCTGGATGACAGAATAAATCTTATAATTTCAACTGTTACAGGGCTTCAAAGCATAAACTAATTTACATATTTTTTAAATTCATATATAGTAGGCCAGTAGTTTTATTTGGAGATGCTTTATTTTGAACAAGTACAGTATCGTCTTTTTTGATGCGGCCAAAGTAAGAGATTTGCACAAGCTAACTGTGACCAAGTTGCATGGCATTTTATTGCTTGCTTTTTTTGTTATTCTTGTAGTTTCGCTACTTGTTATTTCGCTGTCGCTTTCTCGCATGAAGCGTGATATCAGCGCATCTGAGCTGCTATTTATTGATGATAGAGGTAGCGTTCAAACAGATGAACCTCAGGTGGACTTACTGCAAAAAGCGATCACAATGCTGCAACAAGACGATCTTTTCGTCCGCAATATATATGACACCACACCTGTGATCCACACAGCCTTCTCTTTTGATACCATTGCTGGTGAATTTAGCGTGGCTGGTGGCCTATATAACACATTCAATATGAATAAGCAGGGCAATTTCCAGAATATGCAATCAATGTTGCGCCTCACAGATATGCTATCAGCCGAGCTTGACACTCGCATAGCTAAGTATGAAGAACTGGAAGACTATCTTGAAGAGCAATATGTGATTTATCAGCATACGCCAACCATATGGCCATCGCCAATGGAGCGAATGACTAGCCCTTTTGGCTTTCGCCGCTCACCATTTACAGGAGTGCCTTCTTACCATGAGGGATCAGATCTTTCTGCCCCTACGGGCACTCCAATAAGCGCCACAGCTGATGGGATAGTAGTCTTTTCTGGCCCACGCTCAGGCTACGGCTATCTGATCACCATTGATCATGGCTTTGGATTTATCACTCGCTATGCGCATAATAGCAGGCTTATAGGAAGGGTGGGCGATAAAGTGAGCAAGGGTGATATTGTCGCCCTATCAGGCAACACAGGCCGTAGCGCAGGCGCACACTCGCACTATGAGGTGCTATATAATGGCACCCCTGTGAATTCGAGAAAATTTTTGCCAAACGAAGGCATGTAATAATTTTAGAAGGATTTTATGAAACAAATAGTCATCATGGGTATAGGCAATTTATTGCTCACTGACGAAGGCATAGGTGTGCACGCTGCGAAGGAGCTAGCCAAGCGCGAGCTTCCAGCGAATGTATCTGTCTATGATGCTGGCACACTTGGTCTGCTGAGTGCCTATATGTATGAAGGCTCAGATTTGCTTATACTGATAGATGCTGTGGATACCCAAGGTGAGCCAGGGCAGGTATTTCGCTATTGCAAAGACGATATAATGCTTAATCGTATCCCTGTGAAGCTATCACCACATCAGATAGGCTTTCAAGAGACACTCTTGGTGAGCGAGCTACGCGGGCAATGCCCAGCTGAGGTGATATTTTTTGGAGCGATTCCAGCCAGCCTTGATCCTAGCGTAGAGCTATCAGCAAAGGGTAAAAAGGCACTAGAAGAGATATTAAAGGAAGTGGATAAGCTACTGACAACAATATAAGACAAAAAAGGAGTATCCATATGTTCGGTATACGTTATGCTAAATTTCCTCCTGGTTTTCATGTCTTCAAATATAGCAAAGGTAAGCTGGTGGCAGCAGGCGATGCGCTATCATTCTCATTCTTTGCACCATTTACATCTATAGTTGTGGTAAAGACAGGCAGCTCCGATGCTCACTTTATGTTTAGCGAGATCACTGTTGACTTTCAAGAGATCACTATCCAAGGACAATTCACATATAAAATTGTCGACCCTGTCAAAACAGCTGAAATGCTGAACCACACTATAAATAATATTACTCACCGCTATATTTCTGATGACCCAAGCAAGCTTGAAGAAAGGCTCATTAATCTCGCCTTGGTGGCTGCGAAAAGTGCTGTGCGCTTGCTGCCGCTGAAAGACGCAGTGGTAGCATCTGATGCCATAGCTAAGGCCATTCTATCTACGCTGAGCAATGATAAGATGGTCGCTGCGCTTGGAGTGGAGGTGTTGAGCGTCACTGTGGCGGCTGTGAAGCCAAATGCTGAGACTGCACGCGCACTAGAGGCACAGACGCGAGAGCAAATCCTTAAAGAATCTGATGATGCAGTGTTTCTCCGCCGCAATTCTGCTGTGGAGAAAGAGCGCACTATTCGTGAAAATGAGCTGAATACTGAAATAGCCGTGGAAAATAAAAACCGCGAAATACGCGTTAAACAGATGGAATCTCAGATTCTTGTGCAGCAAAAACAGCAGGAGATGGAAGAATCCCGCCAAGCCTTTACTATACAAAGCGAAGAGAAGAATAAGGCACTGGTGGAGCTGAAAGCCGCCAACCAGCGCAAAGAGGCTGATACCAAGGCGTATGCTGTGACAGCTATTCTAAAAGCCTATGAGGGCGCGAGTGCCGAACTGCTCCAGCTGCTTGCAAATAGCAATATGGATAGCGGCCGCCTGATGGCGCTTGCCTTCCAAAACATGGCTGATAAAGCAGATAAAATTGGCAATCTAAATATCACGCCAGACTTGCTTAATAATATTATGGATTTTGATGGCCCAGCCAAGCCAACAAAGCGCTGACTTATGCGCAAATTGCTAATATTACTTGCTTGCATATGTGTGTCACATGTCACACATGCTGCTAATACTGCGCCTAGTGATGCTGGTGGGTGGTTGCTATTTTCAACAATTGCCCCAACCATGGGCATCACATGGTCTGTTAACAGCACCACAGAGGGCATAGCAGAGTGGTATTACGAAGAAACTTCTTGCTTGAATAGGATAAAGGCATCTGAGACAGCTTTTTTTGCTTTAGAGAATTTTGATCAGATGCAACAAGAGCGCTTCTACACAGATAAGCCCTATATTGAAGCCTTTGCAGAGCTTACGAGCCTTTCAAGCACAGATATAGAAGCCCTGCTAGCTAGTAGCCAAGCCGATCTATCCTCAGAAAAGTTTCTGACTGCTACTATACAACAGATGAGCAAGAAAATCATGGATACTAGCGCAAGCCTTGAAGAAAAGACACTTGCTTTGTCTAAAATTTTGCTTATAGATGGCGAAGTTGCAGACGCTATAGAAGATAATGACTCTGATGAGCTATACGAGCTATTAGGCAGCTGTCAAGAGTCTGATGGTGAATATGATTATGCCCTTGATAATATGGGCCGTATTATGTGGGAGACATATTCAACAGAGGTGGGCGAGCTTACTGTTAAACAGCTGAGGGCATATGAAGGATATGGAGGTGTGGAGTACCAGAAGCCGTATCAGCTGATTGGCGAGGAAGGAACGTTTATTAATGGCGTGCCATATGATGGCCTTATCAGAAGCTATGATTCAGATAATTGCCGTTTGTCTGATATAAACTATAAAGATGGCAAAATGGAGGGTCTTGCAAAATTTTATTACTACAATAGAGAGTGGTATTGCCCCATAAAGCAGCTTGAGCATGAAGTGAATTATAAAGACGGCAAGGCGACTGGCCTAGTGAAATACTATAACACAGATGGCTCGCTGGCAGGCGAGGGAACGTTTATTGATGATCTGCCACAAGATGGCTTTATTAGGTTCTATAGCAGTGGTGGTTCTATAACACGCGAAATGATTTATAAAGATGGCAAATTGAACGGACTTGCAAAATTTTACAAGGCATATGAGTGGAATAAGACAGATGATAATGAGGCAGATGATAAAACCTTTAGCCTAAATGCATCATCAACTTATGACAAGCCAGAATACATTGCTAGCTATGAAAATAATAAGCTTGTTAGCGGCAGCTGCACAATCGAAGTGTCATTTGACATGTACGAAGAACTTCATGTTGAATTTGGAGACGTCGCAGGCCAGATAAAAGAAAATGCAGAACTAGATGAATATGTTGGCATTATAGATGAAGTTAGTGATTATTATGATGAATATGATTTGAAAACCAATTTCAAAACTGGGAAATATTCATGCTATACACCCATAATTGAGGGGAAAGAGGGGGCAACACGTATCATGCGAAAATATGTGGATCTACCATGAAATCAAGCGAACGGCGAGTGGTCATTGTCACTAGAGATACTCGCTTTGAGAATATACTTGCCAAGGAAAACACTGTCTCGCAGGCGCGATTCAAGATGAAGTCGCTTAATGCTGTCTCACAGTCGTTTTCAAAGACGCAGGAAAGCTACACTGAATTTGATATCTATGAGCAGGAGCATAAGGTTTACCAGCTTGCTATTCAGGATGTAAGAGAAAGAGTAGCCTCCTTTGCGCCTTTGCAGATGCTTAACAGGCGCTATCTGCCTAATTTTGTATTTGCTGATAGCGATATCGTAGTGTGCATTGGGCAGGATGGCCTTGTGGCCAACACCATGAAATATCTATCTGGCCAGCCTGTGATAGGCGTCAACCCTGATAAAAGCGCCTACGATGGTGTTTTGCTGCCATTCACCCCCAAAGATGCCTTTACAATCGTTAGAGAAGTGTTGCAAGATAAGCGCAAGTCGCGTGCTGTCAGCATGGGCGAGGTGCGCCTGCCTGATGGACAAAGCCTGCTGGCTGTGAATGATTTTTTTATCGGCCAAAAGAGCCATGTGAGCGCAAGATACATTATCAAGCACGCTGGAGTGCGCGAACCACAATCATCTAGCGGCATTATCATATCTACAGGGCTTGGCAGCACTGGCTGGATGAAAAGCGTCCTCGCTGGTGCACGCGGAGTAAATGCTGCTGTGCTAGGCTCGCCATATGGAATGGTGCAGAATGAAGAATTGATAGAGGATGATATTATTCACAAAGAACCTGCTTTGATTGGTAAAGCAATGGTTCAGCGATCTGCATCTATGATTGATGATTATGAATCAGAAGACTATGAGTTGCCAGCATATCTTCGCAAACAAGTTGAAGAAGATGAAGAGGAATTCTTTGCATATGATTCTTTAGAAGTCGCCCCTGCCGCTGAGCCAGTAGCTACTATTAGTCGAGCGCCTGCACTCAAGAAAGCGACTATTGCACGAAAAAAAGAATTTGGCATGTCGGATTTGGCTTCTGTTGTGGGTCAATGGGAGAGCAAGGAGCTGCTTTTCGCTGTGCGTGAGCCATTCCCCAGCAAAACAAGCGGCACAAGCCTTGTATTTGGCAAGATAGGCGAGGGAGAATCGTTACGGGTAGAATCCATGATGGGCGAAAATGGCATAATCTTTAGCGATGGCATCGAAAGCGACTTCCTAGAATTCAACTCTGGCACGGAGGCGAGCATTGGGATAGCTAAAAAGACAGGCCGAATCATTATATAATACCGAACAATAGTTCGTAAAATCTACTTGACTTTTCCCTGCTAACAAATTATGCTTGCATTATGGCTAAGAAATTTGTGATAGAGGTCGAAAAGGTGAATGGATACTGTGCTTGCGGCTATAAGGTGGGCGATAGCTTCTCTTGTAGCGGTTTGAACACGCCCAATCAAGCATTTTGTGGTGGTGCATATGCAATAATATTTCCTATGCAGACCGCATTATGTTCTGGCTCAGAGTTTCATTTTGAGAAAAATCCGCATAGCAAGACTGGGCTAGCTTGTCCAGATAATGGCTATGTGATATTCAATATCTATTTGCTTGACGAGCAATAAGACAAGTGATGTGCCATAAGGGCTGAGAATTAATCTATGTCACCTGCCAAATATCCTTCACACCCTTTACTTGTCGCAACTTTGTTAAGAGTGTCTCCAGCTGGTCTTTATTATGCAGCTCCACGCTGAATCTTTGTTCAGATGCACCACCGCCTAGGCTATGGGCGGAGTATTCCACAATATTTAGCTCCATGCCGCCCACCACAGAAGTGATTCCATTGATCACGCCAGGGCGGTTTTCTGTCGATGCCATAAATTTGACAGGCATAGTATAGTTGACTGAGCTATCCCAGGATACTTCGATTAGGCGATCTTTATGCACAGCAGCATTTTTGACATTTGTGCAATCTCGCTTATGCACGATAATTCCACGTCCATTAGAGATATAGCCGACCACATCATCGCCAGGCAGTGGGGTGCAGCATTTGGCGATTTTGATCATCATATCTTCCACGCCTTTTATATGAAAAGGGTCGCTATGAACCTGTTGCTCCTCCACCACAGAACTTAGAGCTTCTTCATCATCCTTATATTTATCGCTTGGGAATAGTATATGAACCACTTTGCGTGGCGAAAGCATGCCAAAGCCTACGCTTGTCAAGAGCTCATCAAGGCTACGCTCATTAAGCTTATCCAATAGCTTCTTGAGCTGGGTCTGATTCTCAAAAACTTCGCGAAAACTGACATCGTGCTCTTTCAATTCTCGTTCTATCAGCTCTGTGCCACGATGACGTGCTTTTTCTCCATCTTTTTTGCGCAAGAACGCGCGTATGCGCTCTTTGGCACGAGAAGTCTTGGCAAAGCTAAGCCAATCTTTGCGCGGTTCTTGAGTAGGATTGGTGATAATCTCCACCTTGTCGCCATTTTGCAGGCGATATTTTAGGTGGACTATGCGGCCATTCACCTTTGCACCAACGCACTTGTTGCCTATTTCTGAATGGATAGAATAGGCAAAATCTATAGGTGTAGAGCCTATCGGCAACTCTTGCACATCGCCACTGGGTGTAAATACATATATCTGCGAGGTCAAAACATCATCTTTTAGTGATTCCACTATATCTTCGGAGCTCTTATGCTCTAATAGCTGCCTTAGCCAGCCAAATTGACTATCTTTCTTTGGGTCAAAGGCCTTGCCCTCTTTATATTTCCAGTGAGCAGCAATACCCTCCTCTGCCACATGGTGCATCTGATGTGTGCGTATCTGAAACTCCACCATATGCCCATCAGGCCCTAGCACAGTTGTGTGCAACGATTGATACATATTAGGCTTAGGCATAGC
>JAITWL010000265.1 GCA_031285285.1 Deferribacteraceae bacterium
GGAAGGCTTCGAAGCCATACTGTTGCAGCATGAAATCGACCACCTGAATGGCATACTCTTTGTGGATAGGGTAATCTCGCGGCGGACAGATTTATTTAGGCGGAAATGATGAGTGATAAAGCAGAGCTACTTGCACAGCTTGCTCTTATTAATGATGCTCCTGATGGTGCTACACGTATCGCCTTTATAGAGGAGGCGATCCATCTTGCCGATCAGTTAAATGAGCGCTATCATTCATTTAATTTGCGTATGAAACTAATGCATGATGCCACATTTAATGGGCAGGGTGTCAAGGCTGTGCCTGCCTTTGCTTGGTGCGTTGCAGAAGCGGAAAAAGGCGATAGCCATTTTAGCATGGATGATATACTTTGGGAATATAAGTGGATCATTTCAACGCTGTGGTCTAATAGTGAGATCTCATTAACAAAGCTAGAAGAGCTTGAAGAGGATTTCAAGGCAAAAGTACAGGAAAATGGCTATAACCTGAATAGCTATTATTATATGCGTATAAACCATGGCATACACATAGGTGATAAAGGAATAGCAAAAGCAGCCTATGATGAATGGAAAAAATATCCTCGTGATGCTATGAGCGACTGTCGAGCCTGTGTACAAGATGAGCTTGTGGACTATGCGCTTTTTATGGATGACTATGATGAAGCAAAGCGCTTTGCTGAGCCTTTATTTCATGGAAAGGTAGCAGGTATGCGTTGCCGTACAGCGCCAAGAGCCACCTATGCTCGCTTGCTTTTGCCAATGTATTGGCATGGCGATCTTGAAGGTGCAGCAGAGATGGAGCGAGAGGGCTATAAGCTGGCATGTGGAAATGAAAACAACTTGCATGATATAGGCAAATATTTGCTTTATTATGCTCTTATCCACCAGCCCAAAAAAGCGCTAGCCCAATATCAGAAGTTTATCCCATGGCTCTATAATCACTATGCAAATTCCTCAAGGCAATACACTTTCTCAAAACATGTTGCAGCTATGTTTGCTCAGCTAGCTAAAGATGGGCGCAACAAAGCAACATTGCACCTGACTAAAGAGCACCCACTCTATAACGAAGCTGGGCATTATATGTTAGAAGAGCTACAAGAATATCATTATTCACATGCAAAAGAGATTGGTGAAAAAATGGACAAACGTAATGGTAACACAAATAATGGAAATGTGGCAGAACTGGATAAATTAATGACAAAAGTGCAAGATAAACAAAACTAAGGAGCTTTATATGATCATCGTAACAGGCGCAGCTGGCTTTATCGGCAGCAATATAGTCCACGCTTTGAATAAGCGTGGCATCAAAGACATTTTGATAGTAGACGATCTCAAGGATGGTAGCAAGCATAAGAACCTCAACAAGCTTGAATTCATCGACTATGTCGACTATCGTGATTTTATCAAGTATATTGATAACTATGCTATTGAGTTGATATTTCATCAAGGCGCTTGCTCTGACACCACAGAGCCAGATGGCCGCTACATGATGGAAGTGAATTATGAATACACCAAGATACTCTTACACCATGCCATGAAGAAGAAATTTCGCTTAATCTATGCCTCTAGCGCCTCTGTCTACGGCGAGGGCAAGGCTGGCTTTAAAGAAGCGCCTGAATGCGAATATCCGCTCAATATGTATGCCTTCTCAAAATATCAATTTGATAGGTATTACAACATGCTTGCCAGCCATACCAAAATAGATACACAAATCGTAGGGCTGCGCTATTTCAATGTCTATGGCCCTCAGGAAAATCACAAGGGCAAGATGGCTTCTGTGCCTTTTCATATGTTTAACCAAGTGCAGGCAGGCGCGCCCATGAAGCTTTTTGAGGGTAGCGATAAATTCCTGCGCGATTTCATCTATATTGATGATGCTGTAGATGTGAACCTATTTTTTATGGATAATCCAGATAAATCAGGGGTGTTTAATTGTGGTACAGGCACAGCGGCAAGCTTTCAAGCGCTGGCTGATAATATGCAGCTTATTTTTCCACAGGCCAAGCTTGATTATATCCCCTTCCCTGCCGAGCTCAAGGGCAAATATCAAGAATACACCCAAGCCGACCTCTCCAAACTGAGGGCAGCAGGCTATAATAAAGAATTCGCCCCGATAAGCACAGGCGTGCGCAGCTATATGAATGTGCTGCAAGCAAGCGGTGGCTATATTAGGTGAGACTAGCTCCCTGCAAAGCGGATTTGCTTGATGGCAGTTGCATAGTTGCTTGAGCCAAATATGTAGCTGCCTGCCACAAGTATATCAGCACCAGCTTGCCATAATGATGATGCAGTCTTATTATTGACGCCGCCATCCACCTCGATTAGCGCGCTAGATTTTTGCGAGCTAAACAGCTCTTTTACGCGGCGTACTTTATCCACGCCTTCAGGGATAAATGCTTGCCCACCAAAGCCAGGGTTCACAGTCATCACCAGCACCAGATCAAGCAGCTGAGCCACTTCGGCTATGCTAGTCACGGGTGTTGCAGGATTAAGCGAAGCGCCGCAGCTTAACCCACGCTCTTTGATAGCACCCAAGAGCCTATGTAGATGCGCGCTCGCCTCCACATGCACTGTCAGCATATCTGCGCCAGCATCAGCAAAG
>JAITWL010000278.1 GCA_031285285.1 Deferribacteraceae bacterium
AATCCCTGTGTGAGTACATCCAGATATGAGATAGTATCATACTTCACGGCAGTTGGATCTTTTTTAGGGTCGGCAGAGTATACTCCGTCCACACGCGTTGCCTTGATCACTACATCCGCATTGATCTCTGAGCCCCTCAGGGTGGCGGTTGTATCGGTGGTGAAGTATGGGTTGCCTGTGCCGCCTGCGAAGATAACTGCACGGCGCTTTTCCATATGGCGCATAGCGCGGCGGCGGATAAATGGCTCAGCTATCTGCTGCATATTGATGCTTGTCTGCACGCGAGTAGGCACTCCAGCTTTCTCAAGCGCGTCTTGCAAGGCTAGCGAATTGATGACAGTGGCGAGCATGCCCATATAGTCGCCAGAGACGCGGTCGATGCCGCGCGATTCGCCAGCTACTCCACGGAATATATTGCCCCCACCGATCACTATGCCAATCTTCACGCCCATATCATGTATCTGGCGCACCTCGCCTGCAATATATTGCAAAGTGTCTGGATCAATCCCATAATTTTTCTCGCCCATCAAGGCCTCGCCGCTAAGCTTTAGTAATATTGTTTTGTATTTCATGAAAATCCCCCTTTTTGTCTTCAAATTCGTCATAGTCAGCATTACTATCATCTTCGCCAAAATAATCAATTGCAAATTTCTCATGATATTCTTGCAAAGCTTGTAGGCTATATTCACCAGTATTATTATGCAATGGATGCTCTGCAGGCAGTTTGAGCCTTGCTGTTGTGTGCCCATATTTTATTAATGTGCCAAACATTCTGCCCACTTCTTGTGAAAAATAGCTGCAAGAGCTAATGTTATATTTATTAAAAAATTTAGGTATAAATTTAACATATTCTTTTAAGGCTCTATCAGGATCAGTATATGCATAATATCGCAAAAAAGCGCCTTCCTCGCTTATATAATGTTTCTTGATAAGCAATGGATAGCCTCGCTGCTCCAAGTGAGCGGCAAATTCAAGATCACCATTCTTATACGCTGCTGGCAGCAAATCGCTGATTACACCAAGTCGCACAGTTTCACCATTGCTAGAGCAGCTGCAGCTTTGATTTGCACATAATGAGCCATCTAATATAGGCTCTGCAAGCGCCTTTGCCAAGGTGTAGTCATTATATAGGCGTATTGCATAATTGCTAAGATTGCGCTGCTCATCCCCAGCACAATCACATATCCTATCTCGTGGATGCTTTTGAAACTCTTGGTAGGCCTCTTTTGCAAGATCAAGCGCCCCTTCTGCTTCATCATGAATCCAATGATAATATAGGCGCGCTGTATAATAGCTACGCAGGCTATAGCCTGCGGCGAGAAGCTCTTCCTTAAAATTCGTAAACACATCTTCCATCTTGGCTGAACTAATATTAGGGTCATAGCTCAGATGATCAATAATTTTGCTATATTCTGGCAATAAGTCCTTTGTGTCAAACTCACTGTCAGGCTTTTTTGTCTCGGCAAAACACCAACTAAAGGCAGGCAAGGCCTTTAGTGACTCACCATGCGCAACTGCTTTATTGATTAGCCTCTTGCGCAATGTAAATGATTGCTTGCGATCGCCTAATTGATCTGCTAGGTGTATAGCTTCCTCCAATAATGGTATCTGCTGCCCACTTGGGGTTTCAGCAAGCTCTGCTAATAGATCATCAAGAGTCATAGCGCCCTATGCCCCTTCATTTCACCCTCCCCTTGAGGGAGGGTCGAAGGCTTTGCCTTCGGGGTGGGGTTCTCCAGAGCATTTGATATCAGCTCCAATACTCCTGCGAGATTACCTAATAGTTCATTATTCCACACACGAATAACAGTATAGCCATTAGTCTGAAAATAAGTATCTCTTTTGACATCATATTCAATTGCTTCTGTAGTGCTATGCTGGCTACCATCAAGCTCAATAATTAGTTTGGCTTCTGAGCAATAGAAATCAGCAATGTATTGCCCTATTGGCTGTTGCCGTCTAAATTTATACCCCATTAGCTGTTTATTTTTTATGTGATGCCATAAGATATTCTCATGCGGTGTTGCATTTGCTCTGAGGGTCTGTGCATTAGCAAGTGTGTTTTTAGAATATTTTCGTAATGAATTCATTTTTACCCCCAAAGGCTTCGACCCCGAAGGCAAAGCCTTCGACCCTCCCTCAAGGGGAGGGTTATAGCCCCAGCACCCATCTGCCTAGCCTAACAAATTCGTCTTCGTCATTACGAGGCTCTGCGAAGTAATCCAGACCTCAGAATAATTGACAGCCTTTGGCTGAACGATATTTTTAGTGTCCATTGGATTAATTGTTGGATTGCCACGCTACGCTCGCAATGACGTTCCATAGCTTTAATCATTTCCTTAATACAATTGTTAGCCTATTATTTTTATTACATTCTTCTATTAATAAGTCTTTCAGCCAAGTATATTTATCTTTCAAATTTTCTAGTATTTTGAGACATGCATCAAAGTCACCTAAATTTCTAAATAACTCTGCAATCATTATTTCTTCAGTCTCATCACTTTTGTCTAGTAAACCTATCAAACTATGACAATTTTGCTCATAAATAGCGTTATCATATTCTGTGACATATAAGTCTTTTTTACGCCTTGAGCGATCATTATATGTCCACCAAAGCCATCTTCTCAAATATTCCAATTCTTCTTGGTTTCTGTATAATTCAGATTCAATTGCTTCAGCATATTCTTCAACGGATAAAAATGCAGCGTCATAGGCTCCTTGGAGCTCAGGATCTGATCTTTTTACTATCTTACTAGTATTAATCAGCATTGATTCTGTTTCGCCATATCTATTCTGATTATCTAGCCAATAAAATGTTTTACAATTTTGACATTTTACGATTTCAGGAAAGACTGCCAACATTGGTGCTTCCTCTCTTGCATCAGAATACATCACACCACCAAAATTATTTCCCGAAATCATGCTGCCTGTTTTAGTAAATTTTCCACAATCTGGGCATTTGTAATAGATTGTTGCTCCCATTATCATAACAAAAGTCCTCCAACAGGTATCATAGCGCCCTATGCCCTATATCCTTCCTATAATGCATATCGTCAAAGTGTATCTTCGCTATCGCCTTATATATCTTATCAAGCGCGCTGCGCAGATTCTCGCCTGTGGCTGTCACATTCAGCACTCGGCCGCCTGCGCTCACCAGCTGCTCAGGGTAGTCTATATCTGTATCTTCTGCAAACTCGGCCAGCTCTGTGATATCTTGATCGCCAGTATCTTCCAACTGCATTGGTTTGATGATCTTTAGAGTTGTACCTGCGTGGAACACTTTCACATCATCTTTCTCGGCTTCTTCGATGCCTGTGATCGGCAGGCCAGTTTTATATTCAGCTGGGTAGCCACCACTTGCAAGCACAACTGTTGCCACTGCGCCATCGTGCCAAGTCACTTTTTCGCCTTCCAGTCTGTCTTCTATCACAGCTAGAAAGTGCTCGCATAAGTCAGAAGACATTTTCGGCAGCATCACCTGCGTTTCAGGGTCGCCAAAGCGGCAGTTGAATTCGATCACGTTTATCTCGCCTGTCTCGCTCACCATCAGGCCAGCGTATAGGATGCCTTTATAGTCGATACCTCTTCTGGCAAGCTCTTTTAGCACAGGGCGGATGACGATATCTGTCACCTTAGCATATTGTGCGTCAGTGAGCACGGGGGCTGGCGAATAGGCGCCCATTCCGCCAGTGTTTGGGCCTTTGTCGCCATCATAGGCGGCCTTGTGATCCTGTGCAGAGCTAAGCGGGATCACGGTCTTGCCATCTGTCATCACAAGATATGATAACTCTTGGCCTGTCAGGCATTGCTCGATTACTACCTTAGAGCTAGCCATGCCAAAGATTTTCTTCACCAATATATCATCCACGGCGTGGAGCGCCTCTTCCATCGTGTGGGCAACTGTCACGCCTTTTCCAGCGGCGAGACCATCGGCCTTCACCACTATAGGCACTCCTTGCTCATTTATATAGTGTTTAGCTTCAGCAGCTCTGGTAAATTGCTTATATTTTGCTGTGGGCACGCCTGCAGCGGTCATCACATCTTTTGCAAAAGCCTTCGAGGCCTCCATCTGCGCGGCTATCTGGCAGGGGCCAAAGATTTTAAGGCCATTTGCTTCAAAAAAATCTACTATGCCTAGCGCAAGTGGCACTTCTGGACCAACCACTGTGAAATCAATATCCTTTTCGATTGCAAACTTGAAAAGCGCCTGCACATCATCAGCTTGAATGGCAAGATTCTTGCATTTTGCCTCTAGTGCTGTGCCACCGTTGCCTGGCGCGATGTAGATCTTTGATACTTTGGGAGAAGCAGATAACTTCCATGCTATAGCATGTTCGCGCCCTCCAGATCCTGCAATCAAAATTTTCATTAATGGTTCCTTCCTTCTAACATATTCTCAGCTCTGCGAAATGTCATTGCGAGTCCTCGAAGCAATCCAGACCTCAGGATTGCTGCGCTCGCAATGACAGCTTTGTTAATGTCCGTAGCAGTTTTTCAGCTATTCTCTTCCATTTCTTTGCCGATTCTATTCATTATCGCCACTATATCATCATTTGATAGTTTTAGGGCAGCTTTTTTGGCTATCCTAGTCAATTTCTTATCACCATCATATGTTGGGTAGCTCATAGCCTTATTAGCCCAGTAATAAGCTTCACTAAGCTCCTTGGCCTCGCTATAATATTCAGCCAGCAGTGCTGCTGCATCGTCATTTCTGTTATCTGCCGCCTCTAGAAGCAGCTCTAAAGCCTTCTGGCTATCTTGTTCCACGCCACGGCCATAATAGTAACACCTACCCATGCCAAAGCTACCATCAATATTACCAAGCTCATATGCTCTTTGATAGAGCTTGAAAGCCTCGCTCTGGTTTTGCTCCACGCCTATGCCCTCATAGTAGCAATCGGCAAGGTTATATGTGCCGAGAGAATGCTCTTGCTCAGCTGAGGCTTGAAAATAATTGAAGGCTTTCTCATGATCTTGCGACACTCCGCTGCCTACAAAATAGCAATAGCCTAATAGATCCATAGCGCCTGCATGCTCTTGCTCGCAGGCGGCCTCTAGGTATTCAATCATCTTATCATCATCAGGCTCAAGATAAGGCGTGCCAATACGATAGAGCAGCGCCATCTCATAGAGTGCCTCTGGATCGTCATTTGCAGCCGAAGCTTCCATCAGTACAAGTGATTTTTTGCCAAGCTCCATATCGTCATTTTCTATACTTTGCCGCCTATAAATAATCGCAAGATTATATTGCGCCCATGCGTGCCCTTGCACTGCTGCATTCTCATAGAGCTCGATAGCGCGCTCTGTGCTCTGCTCTAGGCCGTCTGTGCCATTGTCATACATGTAGCCAAGCGCATATTGGCATTTGGCATTGCCAAGCTCTGCGCCAGCACCCAGTAGCTCAAGCATACGATCATGGTTGAAATGCTTGCTGCTTTCATTGCTATAGATCACGGCCAGATCAAAGTAGCTAGGCACAAATTCCTGCTCCACAGCCTGTTCAAAATAGGCTATGGCCATATCATCATCGTGAAATTCATCTTCATGCACATAGATTAGTCCCACATGGTGAAGCGCTGCTGCATCCTTCTCTTCCGCGCCTTTCATCGCCCAATATAGCCCCTGCTCTGTATCACGTTCGAGGCCATAGCCGCGAAGGTAGCAAAGCGAAAGGTTTGTGGCCGCGGCCTCATGCCCCAGCTCGGCTGAGCGGCGATATAGCTTGGCAGCCATCTCGGGATTCTCATCCATATATTCGCCAAGCTCATAGTGATAGGCAAGAGCAAAGATAGAGTACTCATTATCCTCAGCGGCTGCAGCGGAATACCACTTAAATGCCTCTTTCAGGTCTTCTTGCACAAAGTCATCGCCGTATTCATAGAGCAGGCCAAGGCTATGCATAGCACCATCATGGCCTAGAGCGGCTGCACGTTGGAAAAAGTCTAGCCCTTTTGCCTTATCACGATATGCAGTATCTCGATCATAGTAGAAGCGCGCCAACTGATATAAAGCAGGAGCATATTCCTGCTCAGCTGCTTCTTCAAGGTATTTTATCCCCTCAGGGAAGTTCGACTCATCATCTGCTCTGAAATAGAACATGCCCATATTCACACGGGCGACAGCATCGCCATTATCGGCTGCCTTCCGCGTCCAAGATAGCGCTTGCTCAAGGTTTTCTTCTAAGCCATTGCCATTATAATAGTGTATGCCGATGGTGCGCATAGCTGATAGGCTGCCTTTTTCAGCCGCCTCAAAGTAACATTCCAGCGCCCGCGCCATATCTCGCTCCACGCCGTCGCCATATTCATAGCAGCAGCCAAGTGCAAATAGGGCATTAGTGTTGCCATGCTGCACAGCCATATCAAAATAGCTGTAGCCAAGGTATTTATCCACCTCGCAGCCTGTGCCCGACATATACATAAGCCCTAGATTGTGCATAGCGACATGGTTTTCTAGCTCGGCTGACTGCTTGTAAAATTCAAAAGCCTTGCGTAGATTCTGCTGCACGCCCATGCCATATTCATAGCAGTAGCCAAGATTGAGGATAGCGCCTGAGTGCTCATAGGCAGCGGCCTTTTCATACCAATATACAGCCACATCAAGATTTTTTTCCACACCTTCGCCATTTTCATAGCTGATGCCGAGATGATATTGAGCTGGGGGAAAATCTAGCTTGGCGGCCTGTTCATAGCAGGATACGGCTTTGGCTTTGTCGATAGGCACACCCTCGCCTAAGTCATAGCAGACGCCAAGGCTGTGTATAGCGCGCACGCTGCCTTTTGCTGCGCCTTCCACAAAGCAAGCGAAAGCTTTGTCATAATTAATCTCTGTGCCTTCGCCTAGCTGATACGTGCGGCCGAGGAAATAAAGCCCATCGCCTAGGCCACCAGCGGCTGAAAGCGCGATATAGCGGAAGGCTTCTTGCAAGTCGCCTTCGATATCCACGCCAAATAGCCTGCGCACGCCATAAGCAAGCTGCGCTTCGGCTATTAAAATTGTAGATTCTGTATTATCAGCAAGCTTCTTTAGCTCATCATTGCTGAGCGATGCAAATTTATCTACAGCCTCAATGCCATAGCTTTGCGGCTCGTCATCAATTATATCTTCGCTAAAGTCATCATTAAAATCCATGCTAGTCCTCTTATTTCGCTAGGATATCACAGATTCGATAAAACAGCAAGTGAGGTATAAACAGGGCACGGCAAAAGCACTTACTATTTGAGTAAATCATTGTATAGTGTGATTTATCAGGGGGTAATAGAATGCGTATATCAAGTCTAATTGAAGAAGTTGGCAGAATAAGCGATCCACGCAGG
>JAITWL010000302.1 GCA_031285285.1 Deferribacteraceae bacterium
CTTGCGCAAAATATTCCCCTCGTGCAGTGGATATCAAAACCGAAATTGATGCATACATCAATGGCATGTCGAAACTTTATGGCATTTTATTAAATGCAGATGAGCAAAAACGACGCTATGCAATCAAGCAGCTGTTGCATGTTTATGGCCTTAACCATGATGAATATTTTAGCTTATTTAGCCAAGATTTGCATGAAAATTTTCCATTTTTAAGAGAATGGGAGCAAAAAGGCTATGTGAAAATTAGCCAAACATGGACGCAGCTCACAGCGCTTGGGCTTTCGTTATCAGATTATTTGGGAAGTTTTTTTATTTCGGATGATATACAAAAATTGATGACAGAAAAATTAGACTAATGCTTGCAAATATCAACAATTGTGTTATTATGATCCCCAGGAGAGGAGGGCGATTTTCACGCCCTCCAGAAGCTTAGTTCCACCTTATGGTGATTCTGAGCTTCCCAATCTTGATAGAGATCACTATCATGATTGCACCTCCTTTGGGGATTCAGGGTGGCTTGTAACCACCCTGTGTTTTTACCTTACGCAATTTAAACATATTATTCCAATTCCTAATAAAATATGCCTTTATCCTTCGTCATTGCGAGCCCTGCGAAGCAATCTAGGATTCAGGATTATGATGGCCTCTGGCCGACAATTATTAGGAACGCTGGATTGCTTCGCATGAGCCTCGCAATGACAGAATTATGGAAACTTTAATTTAGAATTGGCATTAGTCAAATATTTTCTTTCAAAAAATCACATATGGGATGGTATTATGAGAGCTTTTGCTACGCAATCTGCCCTATCTGATGGTAATCTGGCTCTTGCACTTGCGCCTGCGCTTACTCCGAGCGGTGTTGAGCTTGCGCCTAGCTTTTTTAGCGGTTATGCTGTGCATCCTCAGGTGCTCGCCCGCGGATTGCTAGTGCTGGCAGATATCACAGCCACGCGTTACTTTAAGTATACACCTGTATCTATGCGCGATCCTGTGCTGTCTGCTCAGGGCGATCGCCTGCGTGCAGAGTGCTTCTCAGCCTGCAATGGCGTGTATGCACGGCTTGATCTGCTAGAATCTGGCTTCGATGGGCGCATTGATTTTGGCACAAGCAATGTGGATATAGGTGTGGAGCTGCGCGCGGCGCTGGTGCGCGTTGGTCAGAAGGATAAGCTGCATGTGAATATCGGCAGCGATGGCCTCACCACCACCCATAGCGACCAGCTGGATATTTTCAGCAGTGCACTAGGCGAATCGCAGGCCAAGACTATACATGAACGCCCAGTGGAGATGCCCGACCGCTGGCTGCGCGCCTTAGGCAATGCAGCCGAGATTCACAGAGGCATGCACCCTGTATTCTCACTAAAAGGTGTGCAGGCACAAGCCTTCATCGGCAGCCTGCCAGCAGCGGCCACTAGCAAAGGGCAGGCGGGCTGGCTTACGCCACAGAAAACAGGTGCGAAGCTTTTGCCACAAGCCAGCGCTGAAGCTGTCTATATCTCTGGCCTGCACCGCCTCAGCGCACTAAAGCGCATCATGACAAATGTGCAAGCAATCTCATTCTATGGCAATGACATCAACCAATGCATGGTGCTAGTGGAGCTTCCTGGATCGCGGCTCACGCTTAGCCTCACCACCGAGCTTTGGGAGGGTTATTCTGGTGAAGGCACGCTTTTGGCCTCACTTGCCAATCAAGAGCTGCTGGAAGATGCGGACACCATTGGCGCTATGCTCGAATTTGATGCACTTATTGATTCTAGCAAGTGGCCAATGGAGCAAAGCCGTGTGCAAGCTGCCTTAGCACTGCTAGCTGTATCAGGAAAGCTTGGCTACGATGCGCATGATGGGGCATACTTTCATAGAGAGCTGCCATATGAGGCTGAGCGAGTACTCAAGGATAACCCAAGGCTTGTGGGCGCAAGAAAGCTAATCGATAGCGTTCTACATGTCAGCGATAGCAGCTATATTGTGAAGTCAAAAGATGCAGAATATAGCATCCACTATGATGACACTGGCATGGATGGCGCAAAATGCAATTGCGAATGGTATCTCAAGCATCAAAATAGGCGCGGCCCTTGCAAGCATATATTGGCAGTGAAATTGAAGATAGAGGGCAATAATGAGTGAAAATCCAAAATTAGATGAAGCCATAGCCATCTTCAAAAAACTAGGATGGGAGAGCGTTACAGCTGAGAATATCTTGCAATTACCTATAGGCACAGCCGAAGAAAGGCGCATAGCGCTAGCAGGGCTAAAAAGCGGCGATTGGAGCGATGTAAATGTAAATAGAGGTGCACTAGCGCTTTTTGCCATTCGTATCGGGATAAATGGGCTGCATGAGCCAGAATGGCTTTCAGTACAAATGGAATGTCTTGATATAGAAGATACGAAAGACCCTGACGCCAAGGAAGAGCAAAGACAGGAAATGCTTGTGGCTGCAATAGCAGATCGTGGCGTAGAATTTGCAGCTAAATTTGTTGCTTGGTCTATTAAAACCCAATTGCTTTGGAACATTGATGAAGCTATTATGCTGGTAGATAGGCTAAATCTGGATATTCCGCAAAATGTAAACTATATTGGGCACTGGGCGTTTTATGTGACACATAACCTTAGTCGCAAAGAAGAATCACCTAGACGTGTTGCAATAATCAAGAGGCGCTTCAAAGAGCATATAGCCGTTGGTGTGACTCTCAAGGCACCAGACGGCAAGAGCGCTGAGTTGGCTATAGTGCCTATAGGCGTAGAACGAGGCTGGCTTGAACGCAGTGAGGCTATAGATATGGCTATTATTGGCTTAGATGCAGCTAGCCACCCATCTAATCGCAAACTGTGGCTTGATTTGTTAGACGAGCTTGCTATTAGTGATAGCGAAATAGCCGCACACACAGATACGCTGATCCCAATATTAGCCACTGGCGACCAATATGTGCTCAATCGCCTTGTGCCTACACTGATAGCAAATGCTAAGGGAGCCCAGCTTGCTGAGTTGCTAATAGCTTCATTTTCTGTGAAAACTAAGAAGGGTAAGCAGCTAGTGCTAAAGGCTGCACTAAAGCATAAGCACATAGATGATGAGGCTGCAGGCTTAACTCTGGCTTCATGGCTTGAGATATTTGCAAATGATGCAGAAGATAGGGCTACAGCTAAGCTCGCCCAACAGCTAATTGTGCAATGGAACATAAAAGCGGATATTAAGCCTATAGCTCCAGCCAAGGAAGCAGTAGAGATAAAACCGATGACTACACCTTTTGATAAGGTTTGGCTCGACAATGGCGGAGTGGTTACGACTCTGTATGACGAGATGATTATTGTCACATTGAAGGATTTAGGTTCTTTTGGTAAAAAATATGAATATAGCTCTAGCAGGGTGTTGCAGAGCTATATTGCAAGTAAGCAAATTTGTGCAGAGACAATTCGTCGCGCGATGCACGCTCTGTTAAAAATTCCTACTGTGAGCCCTGCCAAGCTAATGCGCCCACTGGAGGGGGATCTTGACAAAATCGAATTGATTGGCACTGCAACATGTTCATTTGTCATGATATCAGTGCTTTGGCCTATGCTAACAGAAAGCATAAAAGCCGCTGGAACAGAAACCAAGCCGCCAGTGTGGGTGAATAGTGTGCTTGATGCAGCATTGAGCTATGCACCATATTTGAAAGAAGCTGCATCTCGCGGCCTCATACCAGCTGAGGATGCAAAATGGCAGGGATTATCAGCGATAGCAGCAAGCAAGTCAAAATCAGCCGCTGTAGACAAGGCTAAACAGCTATTAGTTGCGTTAGAGCTGCAATCATGAAGCGATATATCATATATTTGCTATCATTTACATTATTAACAGCCTGTGCAGCAAGGGAGCATACTTTTTACTTTGATTCGAATGTGGACTCTGTGTTGATTTCATCAGAAGATCAGAGCTGCACAGCTCCCTGCCAGCTTAGGCTAAAGCCTAGCGCTCTTGTGTATTTTGAAGATCTAACTTATTTTCGAGAAAGCGATATACATATGCATGCATATGGGTCAGATGGCTATATTTTTGATGAACGAGAGCGGTTTGAATACCTTGATGACTGGAGACCTATAAATCCACACATAAATTCTTCTTCGGGCGCTTATTGGATGGTTGGATTCTATGCCCCACTGACTTTGCCATTTGTTAGCACCACAAGCACTGCAAATATAGCCCTTACACCTAGCACAACCACAGCCGACCTTGCTGCAAATGCTATCGAAGCCATGACAGTGATTCACTATGACATAGATTCATACTACATCTATGTGAGCGATACCGCCTCATATGTGCTTGATCCTACAGCTTTGCAGTATGTTCAATACGTTTTGACAAACTATGAGCCTATGCAAGCAGAGATATTTACCACTGAACAGCCGTTTATCGCTGCATTTGCAGAGCTGATAGCCAAACCCACAGAATTGATTATGAATCTATTGCTAGCAAGCGACAATGCCACCAGCTTTTTGGAGCTACTTATTGAAGAGCTGGATGTAGATGCAAAACTCATGGAGCAACAATGAAAAATCCAAAATTAGACGAAGCCATAGCCATCTTCAAAAAACTAGGTTGGGAGAGCGTTACAGCTGAGAATATCTTGCAATTACCCATAGGCACAGCCGAAGAGAAGCGGATAGCGCTAGCAGGGCTAAAAAGCGGCGATTGGAGCGAATGGACTAAGTTTGATGAACACTCATTTGGTTTTAAAGATATAACAGGTGTGGATGGCAAGGCGCTTGCGCTATTCAGCATCCGCATGGGTGTAGATGCCAGACGGGCTGTCAATATGGCCTATGGCGTGGATAGCACAGCGCTAATGCTATTGATTGCTGAGCGTGGCGCAAAGTATGCGGCCGATTTCATTAGCCATGCTTGTGTTTCGCGGCGCAGGATGTGGGAGCATTCGGATTCAGTATTTGGCAATGTGGCTGTGATACTCGTGGATAGGCTTGATATGGAGCTTCCACGAAGCGTGGAATATATGAAGGATTGGGCTATATATGCAGCCGTAGTGATGGATATCAAGCCAGCTCTATCTAGCCACGATATAAGATTTTTGCGCAAAGAGCTTTTGCCTACACTGGAGCAGATTCAAAGGCGCTTTGTGGAGCATGTAGAGCTTGGTGTGGCTATTGGTGCGCCTGCCACAGGCTTCTTTGGCTATGTATTGCCAGCAGGAGTAGCGTGCGGCTGGCTATCACGCTCGCAGGCTGTGGAGCTTGTATTCGCAGCGCTTGATGCGGCTGTGAGGCCAGGTGACCGCAAGGTGTGGCTTGGTGTGCTGGATGAGCTTAGCATCAGCGATACTGAGCTTTGCGAACGTCTTGAATCGCTAATTTCGCTATTGGCAACAAGCGACCCAGCTGTGATTACGCGGCTTGCGCCTGTGTTGATAGCTAATGCCAATGATGAGCAGCTGCCAGAGCTGCTTGTGGCTGCATTTTCAGCTACATCAAAGAAAGTAAAACAGTTAGTATTGCGAGCTGCGCTTGGTCGTGATCTGGAAAACATAGATATTGTTGCTCCTTGGCTTGCCATATTTGCAAATGATGCTGATAAAACTATATCTACGCTTGCAAAGCGCTTGATGGTGCAGTGGGGCATAGATAATGAAGCACAGCCAGATGAAGATGCAGCAATACAAGCACTTTGGCAGCCTACACCACCAGTATGGCAAGTGCCATTATTAAATATAGATGAAGGAGATCTTGAAACGCTTGCTGCAGAGCTGGTCAGCCGCAAGGTGTTTATCCATGACAGTTTGGCAGAGCATTTTCTAGCAGTGGCTAATGCTGTAGCCTATAAAGATGCAGCGATAGCACGCAAAAGCCTGAGTGGTTTTCGCAAGATACGCACGGATTCTCGATTTATAGATTTGATATCAGATTGGGTGAATGGCGAAATCGGCTACAAAGGCGACACTGCCAAGGAGAGATATGCGCTCTTGCTTGCGAGGGATTATGCTGTTGTCAGCCATCTTGAGCTATTGCCCTGCATACTTTCCACGCCAAGCACGGTGGATCTCTCAATCAAGCTGACAGACCTAGCTTCGCGGCTTGCTATATATAAAGAAAAGGGGATAGCAGCGCTGGAGGCAGACTTGCAGCTGGCAATGATGAGGCTTGACCTCCAGAGCGTGCAACCAGCAGATATCAAGGCGTTAAAGGCGCTAGCTGTGCCTATATTGCTGCAATCAGGCGAGAAGATGGCGTGCACGGCTGGGCAGGCAGTGCTTCGCTATATAGACGATCCTGTGAAAGAGCCGCCTTTGCCAAAAGATGGCTGCTGGTGGAACTGGAGGAAAAAGTTTGTGCTGCCAAAATCGCTCAGCGATTTCCCAGATAGAATCAAACAGGGCTATGATATGGCGTTTCCCATATTTCCGCATTGGGGCGATGCAGCAATGGCTAATGTGCGCTGGGATAGTGAAGTGTATCATGATAAGGGGCTTATCCTGCGCCAAGTAGTACGTAGAGCCTCACCGCTTCCTGCTGGCGCTAGTATCAATATCCTTGCAGCGCAGCGCTCGCACACACCCACTGCAGCGGCAGATTCCGCGCTCGCTGTAAGTGAAGCATGGGAGCGCGGCCTTTTACGGCCAAATGCGGCCGATGTTTCCCTGCTGGATTGGGGTGGCGAGCCAAGCAACTTGGCAGCTCTTGCAACTGCGCTTGATGGCATTGTGCAAAGCGGCTTACTATCAGTGGTATGGCCAATATTGGATGCCCTAATTGTGCGTTCGCTTGCTGCCCCAAGGCTTCTGGTTGGTACAGTGGAGCTGACAGGTTTGATTGCAAAATATCTGCCAGAAGTGCAAGCAGCCATAGATAAAGGGCTAGTTGATGCAGAAGCGCTCCGCCTGACAGGCATTCGCACGCTGGCAGGGCGTAGTGGCTCTTCACAGGCGGTGAGCATCGCAAAAGAGCTTGCTGCAAAGCTGCCACAGATAAAGATACCAGCACAGGCAGAACCAGCAAGCTTAATAATGGAGCCATTTGATAAAATATGGCCTGCGCAAAGCAAGGCGCAAGCTATAATTGATGATGGCAGCACGCTAACTATCAGCTTAGAAAAGAAGCTTTTTCTTTTTAAATTAGTGCTACCCAATATCGCAGAGCCCGCAAGCTTAGTTCTGACGCCTTTCTATATAATTAAAGGCTGGTATTACGATCTGGAGCGTGAAGGGCAG
>JAITWL010000339.1 GCA_031285285.1 Deferribacteraceae bacterium
AATAGTGGCGCATTATCTGTGATGGAGAATACAGAAAAGCTTGCCATCGCGCTTACGGATGGTAAACTTTGCGAACAGCCTTATTTTAACGGCCTCTCTGATGGTGAAAAACATATTGGCCTGCCTCATCTGGAGTATAGCACACCTGCGGGCGTTGTGCCTGTGGCCTATGGCGGCTTCTTCCAGTCGAACAGCTTCTTGAATGCAGATTTTCAGCGCTATGCAGCAGGCTTGGCCGCTGGTGCAAAAAGTATACTTGAATTATACGCGGGCAGTGGCTTCTTCACAGCTGCGCTGATGCAGCAAGCCAGCGTGAATGCGCTTGAGCTGAATGCTGCCGCGGCAAAGTTAGGTAAGCAATATGGCTACCCAATCCGTACAGCGAATGTTAGTGATATACAACAGGAAAAGAGCAGATATGATACAATATTCCTAGACCCACCACGAGATGGTGTGGATAAGAAGACACTCGCCGCTGTGCAAGCCATTGCGCCAGAGCGGATAATATATGTATCCTGCAACCCTATGACGGCTGCTCGCGACTTGCAGCGGCTAGAAAGCAGCTATAAGATAGTGGAGATGGCGTTATTTGACATGTTTCCGCAGACTTATCATGTGGAAACCGTAAGCCTGTTAGCTCATCAAAAAAAATTGTAGTAACACAAGTTTTATTATTCCCAAAATTTCAGAAATTTGCTATAGTGATCAATTGAGACTGACTATTGTATATTGGAGGCAGTTAATGGCCAGAGCACTAGTATTTGAGGACAATCCCATCAATTCTAAGATGTTGGGCACCTTTCTTAATCAGGAAGGCTATATGGTGGATTTTGCGCTAAAATTTGATGAGCTAGTGAACATGCACATGAGTGGCTATGATATAGTGATGATTGATGTGCATTCGCCAGCTGTTGATGCGCATGTGATAGCTGATTTTGTCGCGCGCACCAAGGCTTATAGCTGCCCACCACTGATAGCTATATTAAATAGCAACAAAGAAAAAGAAATCAAGCAGTATATGGATTTTGGCATTGATGGCTATATTACTCGCCCTGTGAGCGTGAAAGCTATTCGCGATATGGTTGAGCGCATATCATCAGGCCAAGCCATCCCTACGCCAAGCGATGACCTCATTGACCTTGAAAAATTGGGTAATGCATTGAATATGCCAGATAGGAACAAGCTGATAGCGCTATTTGATCAATTCTTTGATGGCGCAGTGGCAGAGATAAAGTCGATGTATGCTGCTGTGAAACTAAAAGACTATGAGACGCTTCGCAAATTTGCGACTCGCTTTAAGGCGACATCTCGAAACCTCAAGCTATCAAACCTTGGCAAGCTATCTGAAGATATAGAAAGCCAAACCAAGTATCCATCAGCTAACACCGATTGAGATAAGATGATAAGCTCTCTGGAGCAAGCTTGCAAGCGAGTGTATAGCCACTATTATATGAAATATAAGAAGTTTTGACACTGGGAGGGGCAACAGGGTTTCCCTTCCCAACCTCCCCTTCCTTTAGGGGTATCCCTCCGCAGGCACGTCCCGCTACGGGATAACATAATCTTGAGTATGCAATTCAAGAATGTGCTGATGGAGCAAAGTAATGAGTTCTATTTTTACACGCCTGAAATCAGGCTTTAAGAAGACCTCCGATAAGCTATCTGCCCTATTCACAGGCAATCATATCAGTGATGAGCTATGGGATGAGCTGGAAGAGCAGCTCATCATGGCCGATGTGGGCAGCGAGACCACCAGCAAGCTTTTAGATGCTGTTAAGCAAGAGCGAGCCAATCTGAAAGACCCTGCAGCACTTTTGCAAGCCCTAAAGCGTGAGGCAGCGAAGCTCTTCCCACCTGCGGCAGAGCCTAGTGGCACAGCGCCAATAGTGATGCTAGTGATAGGCGTCAATGGCGCTGGCAAAACCACCACCATAGCCAAGATAGCCAAGATGCAGCAAGATGCTGGCAAAAAGGTAGTCCTTGGTGCAGCAGACACCTTCCGCGCAGCAGCCATAGATCAGCTACGCACATGGGGTGAGCGACTGAATATACCCGTAATCAGCCAACAGGAAGGCTCTGACCCTGCCTCCGTGGCCTATGATACTGTGATAAGCGGCATCAGCAAGAATGCCGATGTAGTGATAGTAGACACAGCAGGCCGCCTGCACACTAAGCACAACCTCATGGAAGAGCTAAAGAAAATTAACCGCGTGGTGACAAAAGCGAAGGCGGATGCGCCAGAATTGCGGGCTGACGCGATCGACGTGCTCCTAGTGCTAGATGGCACTATCGGCCAAAATGCGCTTGCACAGGCCAAAGCCTTCAATGAAGCCATCAAGATCACTGCACTAGCTATCACTAAGCTTGATGGCACAGCCAAAGGCGGCATAGTGTTGCGAATCGCCAGCGAACTGGGCATACCTGTGCGCTATGTGGGTCTAGGCGAAAGGGCTGAAGACTTGATCCCATTTGATGTTGGCGCTTATGTTGAAGCAATATTCGCTGAATAGAGGTTTTGATGGCAAATAGAAGCTATATTTATTCACTTGACTTTGATAGCACTAAAGAAAGCAGAGATGACACTAAAAAAGTGTGTGGACTCTCTGAATGGCCGTATGATATACCCTTATCTTATATGATGCTTGCCAGCCAAGATGCAAAAATATCAAAATCGGTCATATGGGATATGGAGCAGCCAATAGCAATCATAGCTGATTTTCACAAAGGGCGGCAAAAGTTGTTTAACTTTATGGATGCCTTATTGAAGCAAAATATCTTCAACGAGAATGAGTTAA
>JAITWL010000343.1 GCA_031285285.1 Deferribacteraceae bacterium
TGCCACCACTTGAAAAGATGTCAGCCCTGCTTCTTTATAGACATTAATTACGCCGCTAATAGCCATAAGCTATTCTTTCTCGCTACTAATCTGCTTAAATAGCTCATCTATCTTGCTTGCATTCTCGGCTGTGTCGTCTCTTTCAAATACTAGCTGCGGCAGCTTCTTTAAGCTGACAGTCTCCATCAGCTTTTTGCGGATGAAGCTATTTGATTTTTCAAGCCCTATCTGTATATCCAGAAGTGAACTCTGATTGTAGCTAGAGAAATAGACGCGCGCAAGGCTCAGATCTTTAGACACCTTGATACGAGTGAGCACTACATCATGCACACGCGGATCTTTTATATTGGTTGCGATAATTTTCGCTATCTCATGTTTCAAAAGCTCTGCCACACGCAGAGTACGGATCGAATCAGACATTTATGGATACCCCTTCAGATCGCTTAGTTGGACATGCTATTTTAGCAATTCCTTTGCTCTATCAAGCGCTTTATCTATATGGTCTGTCACGTTTTTTTCATCAAAATCTTTCAGTAGGCCACTTTTGCTCAACACTTGCTGAGGCTGATCTTTCACACCAGAGAGGATAAGTGTGGCATTATTTTGCTGGCAAGTGTGTAAAAAAGTCTCCAGCGCGTGCAGGCCAGTGGTATCAATGATCGGCACTTTGCGCATCCGCAAGATCACCACCTTGGGCATATTTGAGATACTTTCCAAAGAGTTGATTAATTTATCTGCTGCACCAAAGAAGAATGGCCCATTAATTTCATATATACCAACACCTTTTGGCACTTTTTTGCTGGTGATATCATCAGGATCTTTCACTTTGCCTTCAGAAGTTATCACATCAAGCGTAGTCACTTCGCTCATGCGCTTCATAAACATCAGCGCAGCCAGCAATACACCGACCTCCACAGCCACTGTGATATCAATAATCACAGTCAATAGGAAGGCGGTCACCATTATAAGTATCTCGCTCTTTGGCACTTTGTGAAATTCTTTGACACTGCGATAGTTAAACATATCCCAAGATACGACTGTCAACATGCCCGCGATGACAGCCATCGGAATGGCTTCAACCACGCTGCCGAAGAACATTACAACGCCCAAGAGCACTACTGCATGAATCATGCCAGCGACAGGCGTGACTGCACCAGCCTTGATGTTGGTCACTGTGCGTGCAACAGCCCCAGTCGCAGGGATGCCACCAAATAGCGCAGATGCAATATTACCTACCCCTTGCGCAAATAGCTCTGTATCCGATCTATGCTTATCGCCTGTCATATTATCAGCCACCACAGCCGATAAGAGTGATTCGATGGCCGCAAGCAAAGCAATAGTAAATGCCGCAGGGATCACTCGATTAAGCATGGCAAAAGAAAATGATAACGACGGCGTAGGCAAGCTGCTTGGTAGCTCACCATATTTGCTGCCGATAGTTTCGATTGGTAGGCCAAATATGGCAACCACGAGCGTTGTCACCGCCACAGCAAAGACATGCGCAGGAATCTTCTTTAGCTTTGTGCGCACCACAAGGATTATCACGATTGTTGCAACACTGGTGATCAGCGCCCAAGGATTCACAGTGCCAATAGCAGACGCATAGGCGCTGCATTTCTCTATAAATGAAGCTGGCACATCGCCCATATCAAGCCCCAGCAGGTCTTTAAACTCTGTGGAGAATAGGATCACCGCGATACCAGCCGTGAATCCAATGATTACAGGGTAAGGAATATAGCGAATATATGAACCTAGGCGCATCACAGCGAAGAAGAGCAGGAAAAGCCCCGCTAGCAAGGTGGCTAGCACTAGCCCGCTATAGCCAAAATCCATCACTATGCCATAGACAATCACCACGAAAGCGCCAGTAGGCCCGCCTATCTGATAGAGGCTGCCACCAAACATGGATATAAAAAAACCAGCAACAATAGCCGTGAAAAAGCCAGCAGCAGGGCTTAGGCCAGAAGCAATAGCAAAAGCCGAAGCCAAGGGCACAGCCACGATACCTACCGTTAGCCCAGCGATCAAGTCTTTTTTGAAATCGCTGATTTTATAACCCTGTTTGATGCATTCAAAAAGCTTTGGTGAGATATGCTCGAGCTTGAGTTTCAGCTTCATCTTCATACTATACTAACCCTCGGGATGCCGCCAAAACCAAGCGGCCAACATTTAATATACTATGTCATGCTATATTTTTGCGCTGTTGTCAAGTGTTATAGCACAATCATGTATAAGGCAATTTTTATGCGATATGACACTCAAAGGATTTGAATAAAATCTGTTCGCTCTGTAGATTTATCCACTATTCTTGCACTTTGTATCAATAATGTAGTCTCATGTCATATGTAGAAGCGCTATAACAGCACCTGTAGTTGTGGCTGCTGTAGCTACTTTATATGCTCTCGCTTGGTTTTGAGATATTCAGTAATTTTGGATAAAAACTCTTCTTTACTGTTAAACTGATGCAACTCCATAAGTATAGATTCATCATACCATAGCAGCTCTGATAGCGCAGCTATCTTTGCCTCCTCTGACTCATCTGTATCTAAAATAGACTCCACCTTTGCTATCACAAGCATATCCAAAAACTCTAAGGCGGTGGTGCTAGACACTAGATAGGGATAGATAAATACATTCGACCCTATTAGCTCCTGCATAGCATCAATATATGGTTTATCTACATAAAAAAGCTCCTGCTGCATAGTGTCAAAATGCTTTAGGACAAAGTCCACCAGCCTGTTATTATCCATAAAATAAAGCGAACTGCTCTGATGAAAATATATATAATATCGGTTATGATCATAACGCAGGACACTTGTCCACACTCGCTCTTTCTTTGTGGGCACTGTTGATGTTTCAGATAAAACCTCAGTGACTTCTGTTGACGAAATCTCAGTTGACGCTTCGATTGATGAAGCCTCAGTCGACGCCTCAGTTGATGAAGTTTCTGTTGAAGCATCCGATGAAACATCAGATGAGGCTGCTGCGCCTTCTATAACAGCACCTGTAGTTGTGGCTGCTGTAGAGGGAGCGGTTGTCAATACAATAAGGGCTCCTACGTCGCCAGTGCCACTCAGATCCAAACCATTCAAAAAATCCATCGAATCCCAAGCTTCGCTATCAGTTGAGGCATCAGATGAAATGTCAGTTAATGCCTCAGCTAATGAAGCCTCAGTGGAAGCTTCTATTGTCGAAGTCTCAGTTGACGCCTTAGTTGACGAAGTTTCGGTTGAAGCCTCAACTGACACTATCCTCACAACGCTACGCCTTTTCCTAGGCTCTGGCAAAAATGACCTACCTCTTAGCTTAAATATCTTCCCATCATAGCTTACAATCATGTGCAAAGCTCTATCCGCACCAAATTCTAGCTGGCAAGGCGTGATGCAGGTGCTAAGCGTAGTATTATCCTCATCAGTCATGATAACTTGCACATTCTCTGCATTGGAATTAAAATAAAAAGTCTCAGTAGCCGCAGTGTCAGTAGCAGTAGTTGCACAAGCAGTGAATAAAGATATGAATAAGACAAATAAAATAAAACGCACTCATTACATCCTTTTTATCAGGTAATTTCGCGTGTTAGGCTTGAATCTTCCTTATAGTTAAAAAAATCCAAGAAGTAAATAGCCTAGTTATGGTTAATTGGATAGTTACTTGTTGCTAATATTTAACACCTATTTTTGGGGGGTGAGGCAGATCTGGTGATTATTATGATGAAGAGAGTGACACGTTGTTTGAAGTGACCAATTGCAGTTCAATCACTTTGTATCCTAGTTTATAGGCCATTCAAGTTTTGAGGGCTCTGCAGATCCCTCAAATTTTAAACTTCACAAGCTCTATGTTCGTGTGCCTCAGCAGCTCTTCTGTCAGAGGGTCGCTATAGTCATTAGCGGCGTCAAACACTATGCGCTTGATTTCTGCATTGATTAGCATCTTAGTGCAGATGCTGCAAGGCTTGGTGTTGCAATAGACTGTGCCGCCAGCCACGCTCACGCCGAACACAGCCGCCTGAATCAGTGAATTTTGCTCCGCGTGAAGCCCCCGACAAAGCTCATGCCGCTCGCCAGAAGGCACATTCATTTGCTCACGCAGACAACCGACCTCTGCGCAATGTGGCAAGCCCTTTGGCACACCATTATAGCCAGAAGACAGTAGGCGATTATCGCGCACAATCACTGCACCCACCTGTCTGCGAAGGCAGGTGGAGCGTTTAGCCGTGACCACGGCCATTTCCATAAAATATTCATCCCAAGATGGGCGTTTCATCGCTTAATCACCATCCCCATATTCTTATTTCTTTTATTGTTGAGCCTTTTTTGAATTCAGAAGGTTTCAGTATCTCCACATCGCTATCAAATTCTGGACCGCCTTCTTCTATAAAGTCATCTCCAGCAAGAAAAAATTGTACGTTTTTCAGTTGCTTTGTTTCAATCACATACCAGTCACTTATATAGGAGAACCAAATTGTGAAATCGGGGTACGCAGCCATGAATTCTTCGATGGTCGAACCAAGCCCTATGTTTTTGGCAGTCTTAAATTTGCCCGATAATACGAAAATATCGCTAGCGATTTCTATATCATTAGTAGCTTCAATATTTAATATATCCTGTCCGTTTTCAGAAACAGTGTAGACAGGTATTTCATATTCTTCGCCTTCTTCACTTTTTGTAAGAATACTTTGGCTTATTGAGTAGCCAGCAGATTTAGTTGGGATTTTCTGGCCAATTAAAAATATGTCGATTCCTTCACTTGTTATCAAATATTTTTTTGGATTGTCAGCAGCCATAGCCAGACTGATGGATAGCATGGAGAATATTAAGATTAAGATGACTTTTGTTTTCATATTTTAACCTACATTTGCGTCATTGCGGCCTCCGAGCCGCAATGACGGAATCATTCGCTTTGCTTAGACAACTATACCAAATCCTTATACAGCGGAAATTTCTCCGTCAGCGCTATCACTTGCGCTTTCACAGCGGCAATCTTCGCCTCGTCATTGATATTTTCCAACACGTCGGCTATCAAATTAGCCACAGTAGCCATATCCGCTTCTTTCATGCCACGCGTAGTGAGCGCTGGTGTGCCTAGGCGTATGCCAGATGTCACGAATGGGCTGAGAGTCTCCGTTGGGATGCTATTTTTATTAGTGGTGATATTCGCCTTATCCAGCGCCACTTGCGCATCTTTGCCTGTGATGCCTTTGCAATATACATCCACCAGCATCATATGATTATCAGTGCCGCCAGATATAATGCGGAAGCCTCTGTTCGCAAGCGCAGCAGCCAAAGCCTTGGCGTTTGCTATGATTTGCTTAGCATACTGCTTGAATTCTGGCTGCAATGCTTCTTTGAAGGCTACAGCTTTTGCCGCGATGATATGCATCAATGGGCCGCCCTGAAAGCCTGGGAAAATCTGCGAATTAATTTTTTTCGCCAAATCCTCATCATTGGTGAGTATAGCGCCGCCGCGTGGGCCGCGGAGCGTCTTATG
>JAITWL010000366.1 GCA_031285285.1 Deferribacteraceae bacterium
TAGCTGTGCCACATGATTTTTGCTACTCTAGCGAAACTAACACTATGAAGCTATCTGCCGAAGAGCTGATAGCCACAGCCCGTGCTGTTGCGCAAGAATGCGGGATAGCCTATGATTAAGTATCCCTATGGCAGGCAATGGATCACTGAGGAAGATATAGGCGCAGTCGCTGAAGCACTTAGGGGTGAGTACCTCACTGGTGGCGGCTACGTGAGCAGCTTTGAGGATGCATTTGCGAAAGCTGTAAACGTCAAATATGCTGTGGCTGTAGCTAATGGCACAGCCGCGCTGCATATTGCTTATATGGCAACAGGCCTATGCGCTGGAGATACAGTGATCACTACGCCGCTTAGCTTCGCGGCCACGGCCAACGCAGCCTTATACTGCAATGCTAAGCCAGTGTTTGTGGATATAGATAACACTGGAAACATCAATCCAGAGCTGATAGAGGCGGCCATTACTAACAACACAAGGCTATTAGCCCCTGTGCACTATGCAGGTCAGCCAGCTGATATGGCTAGAATCCACGCTATAGCTGATAAGCATAATATATTTGTGGTGGAAGACGCCTGCCATGCGCTTGGTGCGCGATATGATAGCGGTGAGAAGGTTGGTAGCTGCTGTTATAGCGACATGACAGTATTTAGCTTTCACCCAGTGAAGCATATCACCACTGGCGAAGGTGGCATGATCACCACCAATAATAAGGCTCTTGCCGAGCGCTTGCGCCTATTGCGCAGCCACGGCATTGTGACAACTGAGAATGAGCCGTGGCATAAAGATATGCAGCTCTTGGGTTATAACTACCGCATGACAGATATACAGGCTGCGCTGGGGCTTAGCCAGCTAAAGCGGCTTGATAGCCTATTGCAAGCACGTATACAGATAGCTGCTAGCTATGATGCAATGCTAGCGAATAGTCCATATTTCACTCCACTTGTAAACCGTGCTGGCGCTAATCATGCAAGGCACTTATATCCTATGCTCCTGATATCGCTAGATCGTGATAAATTTATGCAGGCTGCACAGCGCGAGGGCGTAGGCCTGCAAGTGCACTATGGCCTTATCTATAAACACAATTATTATCAAAAAAATGGCTATAGCGCTACATTTTGCCCACTTGCAGAGGATATTGCGGCGCGCATCGTCAGCCTGCCAGAGTATCCGCAGCTTAGCGAGGCTGATCTTGGCGAAATAGTGCAGATACTAGCTAGAGTGGCGGAATCTGCATGTTAGCAGCTATTGTGCAGGCGCGTATGGGTGCTAATCGCCTGCCAGGTAAGGTGCTCCTGCCAATGCCTATGGAAAATGCTCATGGGGCAACAGTATTATCGCAGGTATATGCTCGATTAAAGCAAGTGGCTGGCCTTGATGAGATTGTGATAGCAATCCCCACTTCTCCGCTTGATGATCCGCTGGCGGAATGGTTGAAAAATCGCGGTATCAACATGTTTCGTGGTGATGAGCATGATGTACTCTCGCGCTATTATCATGCAGCCAAGGCATATGGGGCGGATAATGTGATGCGGGTCACTGCAGACTGCCCTTGTATTGACTCAGCAGTGCTTGGCGACTTAATAGCTGCCTATAAGGGTTTAGATGCGGACTATCTCTCAAATACTCAGCCACGCAGCTATCCTCATGGGCTAGATGCGGAGATATTCTCCTTTGCTGCGCTTGAGCGGGCGTATCATGAGGCAAAAGCGCCATATGAGCGCGAGCACGTCACCCCATATTTATATCGAAGTGGCAAATTTAGCTGCAAAAGTTATATCAATCCACACTATCAAGCTGGTGAAGAAAGCATTAGGATAACGCTAGACAGCCAGCAAGATTATATTGCGATAGCAGCTCTCTATGATTTGCTAGGCGAAAACTTTGCGCATAAAGAAATACTTGCGACCTTTGATAAATATAAGTGGCTAAAGCAAATAAATGCTGATATAGTACAGAAAACATTCTATGAGAGTGAAGCAGAAGAGCTGCGTGGCGCGATTAACTTGTTGAAACGTCAAGACATGGCACGGGCAGCAGCACTATTGCAGCAAGCTACAGAAAAATTTTAGGAGCAGACCTATGCCACTCAGGCTCTTATGCCTTATCTTATTTATGTGCACAAGCGTCTTCGCACAGGGTGTCGCGCCTCAAACCTTTGGCATGCCTAGGGCTACGCCCCAAACCGCACCACAAGCCACTCAACCATATGTAGCAGGCGATAATATTATAAATTATGTTGATTTCTCATTTAATTTAGCAAAATGGGTATCTAATGAAGGTATCAATTCAAGCATGTACTTAAGTGGAAGTCACTATTTTAATGATCTTTTGGGTGTAGCGGCTGTGATAGAGATGCTACGTGGAACCCATGCTGGCAATTCAATCGGTGTCGCGCTCAGTGTAAAATACCCTATTGATGATGGTTTGCAAGGCTATGCACTGGGCGGGATTTCATATTTGTCCAATCCCGATGCCGCCGATAGTGCCCTAGGGCTATCCGCTGAGCTGGGTGTGAGATTTTTGCTGCGTGGCCTATATATAAAATGTTCTGCGCGCTATATCTCTGCTGATAGTGAATACCAAGGAAGAAATGTGAACCTGAGCAACATCAGCATGATGGCTGGCTTGGGCGTACGGTTTTACTAGCCTTAATGCAGTTGTATGAAAGCACTCTTAGTCATAATCGTCCTTTTGCTGTGCCTGCCTGCATTTGCCAAAACAGATGTTCTGGAGATTTTCGCCCATTCAGGTGCCACTAATAGCAATGGTTGTCACAAGGATAGCAAAACGGGCGAATATCATTGCCATAAGCCAAAAACAAGCTAGAGCTTGGCATGGTGCAGACTCTTATGCCAATTCTAAATTAAAGTTTCCATAATTCTGTCATTGCGAAATAATTGTCGGCCAGAGGCCATCATATATCCTGAATCCTAGATTGCTTCGCAGAGCTCGCAATGACGAAGGATAAAGGCATATTTTATTAGGAATTGGAATAACTTCTTGTCCATTGGCATAAAACCATCTAGCCAGCCCATCTAGTTTGTTTGCTAAAGGTACTGGCTCACCACCTACTAAATCCATCTTTCATATGATAAATTTTTGCAATACCTGCACTTGTCATCACAGAAATCGCCTGCCTGCTTCTATTGCCAGAGCGACAGTACACTAGATATGTTTTAGTATTATCCAGCTTGGAGATAAGCTCCTCAAAATTGCTTTGATAGATGTCGATATTGAGTGCACCTTCGATATGGCCAGCACGATATTCATCATCTGTGCGCACATCAAGGATTACAAAATCTGCATTTGTTTTCTGTTCACTAATCAGAGTCTTGGTCTCAGCTATACTAAGGTCTGTTACGGTGTTCACGGCTTTCTCCTTGCAGGCTATCAGTGCTAACAAGGATATTGCAAGCACTAATTTTTTAAAGTTTATCATTTTTTGCTCCTTATACATGATACTAAGAAATACAAAGAATTAATAGAAAAAACTGAACCTCGTAATAACATTGTTCATGATCGCTTTAATCAAAAAGAATGACCTCGTATAAATGGATTCTCATGCTCTGCCAAATACATTTCGCTTAGGCGCTTGGAGGCGTAGGGCGTGATATGTCCGCCGATATCGCTATAGAGCGGCAGCCCATCAATTGAGGCTGAACACTTACCATCTTGGCACAATAGGCTATGTATATCAAGAATGACCATCTGCGGGTATTTTGCCTGCATCGCTGCCATGATGGCCTTCATCTCTAGGCTATAGGGGTCGCTTGTATCCTCATAGCTACATTCTTCACCAAATTCATTGCAGCGGGAATAGTTGATATTGCCCCAAGTGGGCGAATAGATTTGGCTGATACGATCATATAAGCCCGTGATAAATACTGGCACTGCGCCATTATCAATGATGAAAGCAAGCGTATTATCAAAAGATTCGCGAAATGCTGCCTCATAGCTTCTATATCTACCGCGGCTCAAGAGTCTTATATCTTGTGAACCGCTTCTATGCACAGCAAAATAGCGCGGCATAGAATTGGCAACCACCACATAGCGATATTTTCCAGCTGCTATATCACGAAAATGCTGATCGTTATTGGCTTTTACCATACGATTAAGCCCTAGCTGCTCAGTATTCACAAAAGGCAGGTTATGCCCGCTGGTCAATGTGAAGCCCGCTAGCCCAGCATCAGCAAGCATATGATCCACAAATATTGCAAAACGCCCGCTCCATGAATCGCCCATCAAGAGCACTGTTGGCTCCTTAGACATATCGCCAAACTTGCATCTGGCGCGCAATTCATCTGTGATCTCTTGTGGAGTGATGCAGCCTTGAAATTTTGCTATATCCTCAGCAAAGCCTGCTGGCAAGTCACGCTCGCTTTTGCCTTCAAATCTATGCGCAAATGCTATCGGCAGAATCACAAGCAAAATCAGCGTTGCCATAAATGTAGCCTTCTTATGGCACTTACGCAAAGGATTTTCGATAAGCACATAGCTCAATATAGCTGCCACAAGCGATAATAACACAAGCCCCACTGTCTCCCAGCGCGTTACCTCAACCTGCGTATACCTTGCAAATACAAATATCGGCCAGTGCCAGATATAAAGCGAATAGGACAGCTTCCCCAGCAGGGTGAAAGGCTTAGATGCAAGCAGCCTATTCTGCCTTGCGTAGCCCGTAGGCTCAATTCTGGCACCTAATATCATTAATATAGCCGTTGCCAGCACCACCCAGAGCGTATAAAGATTAGGGTATCCTGCCGTAGCGCGCGCTGTCGCACCTATATACACTAAGCTGACTAGAGCCATAGCGCTTAATACACTGTGTAATGCTGATGGTATGCGTTCTGCCAGTACTCTGATATTGATAGTAGCTAAGAATGTGCCTGCCATCAAGGCAAAGCAGCGCTGCCAAAAGGCATAATAGCGCGTATTATCGCTATGGTCACCGCTGACACTCAAGAAGGCTAATAGCACAAAACTCACAAGCAGTAACCAAGGCAAGAGCCGCTTGCCGATATTATTCACAAATAAGAGCAGCAGCAAAGGCAGGAAGAAATACCACTTCCACTCCATCGAGAGCGACCAAGTGTGCAAGAGCGGCATTATG
>JAITWL010000369.1 GCA_031285285.1 Deferribacteraceae bacterium
CATCAAGCGAAAGCTGGGTGAAGAGATCAACTTTAAAAACGATCATTTGACTTTTATCTGCTGCCATATAAGCTCCTTATTTTGGCGTTTTTCGTGGTATTACAAACGTATTCAAAAAAATTTAAAAAATGCGATTTTTGTTTTACTTCGTAAAACCGTTACTTTATTCAATGTTATCAATAAATTACAGCTACAAGTATTACGAAAATAATACACGCTGATCCTATGTTCGAGGCATTTCTCAGCAAGTCTGTTGCGTGGAGTCTCTAGTGAATCTAGCACCAACGTTCAAGTCACATTTACACCAACGCTTGCGGTCATTTGGCTAAACTCAAAAAGACGATCATTTTCAGCCAAGATGTGCTTATATTCTTGTGGCGATATGCTAATTTCATTCAGCAAACGCAGGCCATGATTGTATGCAAAGCTACCTTTTGGCTTGCCATTCAAAAACATTTTGATAACAGCTAGCGGATCATTTTTTAACTGCTCTTGAAACTCTTGAGCTTCCAGCTTTTGAAGCTCATGTGACTTGAAAAACTCAGCTTCTCGCTGTTCTGCATCCAGCTGCTTAGCAACTTTAGCAAGCAGCATTGGCAAAAAGTTTCAGGATCATAAACACCATCAATCCAAGTCATCTGATATTCAGTGATGCCGCTTTTAATCTGCTGAGCTGTCAAATCTGAGCTGATAAAAAGCTGTAGAATATCTCGCTTGCTAAATCGCTTTTGAATTCCTCTGGCTGCGAAAGTCGCAAGCGAATAAGCATCTGCCTATTCATCAATAGCACAGACATCAAGCGCATAAGCACGCCATATTTCTGTAGCAAAGATGGCGCAAAGGGCTGTATTTGCAAAGAACATAAGAAGGCAGAAGCCCTAAAGATGGAAATAGAGCGCAAATGGGAGCTAGGGACATTGAGCTTTGCTGATTATGACTTTGCCAACAAAAAGATGCCATTTGCAGAAGCAAAACCAATAGCAAATGTGACTTTATTTGATTATGCTGAACAATGGCTTAGCTACAAAGAGACAATACTTGCCTATAGCACTATTCACGGCTATAAAACCCAGCTCAGGACTGTATTTAAACATATGAAGGCCAAGATACTGCTGAAAGATGTGACAACAGCGCATATCACTCCACCATTGATAATATCATTGTTGGGAAGTCGAAAAGCCCAGAACTACGAACCATTTGCCGTATTGCCACAGGCTTTGGCATGACCCCAGCGCAGTTTCTGGACTTTCCAGAGCTGACAGAAACTCAAGTGGACGATGAATGAAGGAGGCATTCTAATTTCCTACCTTTGAGCAAAGAAATACCCGCCCAGAATAGGGCGCCCAGAATAGGGCGGGTGGGAGTTTGCAAGATCGATCTAATGCTTGAGAGAACCTCATCAAGTTCAATTATGACATTGTCCTGCATTGCCTTATTAAACATGATTGCATGCTATAACAGCCACAAAAAGCAAAATCCCGCAAAGCTTTTGCAACTTTGCGGGACTTTATAGAAACAATAGTTTATCGGGACGACTGGATTTGAACCAGCGACCCCACCCACCCCAAGGGTGTACGCTACCAAGCTGCGCTACGCCCCGATTCTTGAAGTTCCTGTCTTATATCAGTAATTTTTTTTGCTGTCAATTGTAGAATTTTTGTATTATATCTAATATGGCGTCTGCCAATTAAGGAGTTTTTATGATTTCATATGAAGATAAATTAGCGCAGCTGGTTTGCCGCTATAGTTTGCATGTCAAGAAAGATGATCTGGTGCTGATTCGGGGCGAGGTCTGCGGCGAGCCTTTGATTCGCGCTTGTTTCAAGGAAGTGCTACGGCTTGGCGCCCATCCGCTCATACGCATGAGCATTTCTGAGCAGAATGCGCTTTTCTTCAAATATGGCGCAGATCACCAGTTTCGCTATGTGTCGCCTGTCGATAAGACGCAGGCAGAGACTATTGCCGCACAGATATTCGTGGAAACCACTGATAATAGCAAGCAGCTGACCAATGCTGATTCGGCAAGCATTGCCAAGGCTCAAAAAGTGCGCGGTGACTTGCGCGAGATCATGACTGAGCGCGAAGATAGAGGCGAATTCTCTTGGATAATCGCACCCTACCCCACTTTGGCTATGGCGCAAGAGGCCGAGATGAGCCTAGAAGACTATCAAGACTTTGTCTACAACGCCTGCAAGCTCAATGAAGCTGACCCTGTAGCCGCTTGGGAGGCTGTGGATAAGATGCAGGCGGCAATCGTGGCACGGCTGACAGGCTCGCAGACGATCCGCGTAGTGGGCAAAAATACTGATTTGACACTAAATGTGGGCGGCCGCCTCTGGAGAAGCTGTGCAGGCCAACGCAATATGCCAGATGGCGAAGTATTCACCAGTCCGCTGGAATCGAGCGCCACAGGCACAATTTTCTTTGATGTACCAACCAATTACAATGGCGTAGAGGCCAAAAACGTCTTCCTGCGCCTCGAAGCTGGCAAGGTGGTGGAGGCCAAAGCCGACAAGGGCGAAGATTTCCTCCTGAAAATGCTTGATACTGATGAAGGCGCGCGCTTTGTGGGCGAGATCGCCTTCGGCCTGAATGATAACATCACCAAGCCTAGCAAAAACATACTATTCGATGAAAAAATCGGCCAAACTATGCATATGGCCGTGGGCGCATCATACACCGAGACAGGCGGCAAGAATAAATCCGCCCTGCATTGGGACTTGATCAAAGATATGCGCGAAGATGCCTTTGTGGAGCTAGATGGCAAGATGATTTATAAGAATGGAAAATTTATATAGTTAAAGAAAACAAAAAGTATTGGCAAACTTTGGCAATGCGTTTTTGAAAATTGGCAAGCTTTGGCAATGCATTTTTTTAGAGTTGGCAAACATTGTCAATACATTTCCCCTTGACTTTATGCTACGCTCTTCCTAAATTACGCAGGAAATTTACTTAGGTAGAGTAGCTATGAAGACGATATTAATTGTGGATGACAATGACACCAACCTAATGGCGGCGAAGACTGCCCTAGAAGGTGTGTACAAAAGCTATACGCTTCCATCTGCACAAAAAATGTTTAAATTATTGGATAAGATTTTCCCCGATCTTATCCTTCTTGATGTAGATATGCCCGAGATGGATGGCTTTGAGGCCATCCAAGCTTTGAAAGCTGATAAACGCTTGCAAGATATCCCAGTGATTTTTCTCACAGCCAAGCATGATGCGGCCTCGGAGATACGCGGCTTTGAGATGGGGGCACTTGATTTTATCAATAAGCCCTTCTCAGCGCCAGTGCTGATCAGGCGCATCCAAACGCATATTGAGACTGATATGCTGATCAAAGAGAGCCAGCGCACAGTGCATGATTTCTATAATGCCACGCTAAGCGTGATTGCAGATATGGTGGAGAGCCGCGACAAGGTCACTGGTGGGCATATCGAGCGCACACAGCATTATCTGGAGCTCTTGATTAACGAGCTTATTCACACAAAGATGTATGCAACAGAGGTGGCTAGCTGGGATATGAGCCTGCTGTTGCCATCAGCACAGCTGCATGATGTGGGCAAGATAACCATCAGCGACACCGTACTTAATAAGCCTGGCAAGCTGACAAATGAAGAATTTGACATCATCAAAACGCATTGTATGGAAGGCGAACAGCTGATCGATAAAATAATTAGCAAAACAGATAATGGCATATTCTTGGAATATGCTAAGCGTTTCGCTGGCTACCATCATGAGAAATGGGATGGCAGCGGCTACCCAAGAGGGCTTGCAGGTGCGGATATCCCTCTGGAAGGGCGGCTAATGGCTGTGGCGGATGTGTATGACGCGCTAGTGTCTGAGCGGCCGTATAAGAAGGCGTTTAGCCACGAAGAGGCAGTGGAAATCATCACAAAATCCAGTGGCACGCACTTTGACCCAGATATTGTGAGAATATTTTTGAATGTTGCTAGCGAATTTGCAGCAAGCTTAATTGCGAAATAGGCGTTGCTCCTTCTTTTAGAAGGGGTGGATTGCAAAGCAAGACGGGTAATCCGCAGCCTTTAGTCCTTATCGCGTTGATTATGCTTACGGATTTATATTGTAATGTGTGCATGCACAATAGTAGCGATGGTTTAAGGCTAATGAGCCACTACCCCGCCCCTAGCGGGGCACCCCTTCCGCCGAAGGGGAATTTAGCCATTGCTGCTATTGGGATTATAAAAGTTTTTAGGAGTGATTAAGTGATTAGATTATTTTTATTATCGTGTGTTTTGTTATTCGCTGTCGCTTGTAGCGATGGTGGCAACGGTGGTGGAGCACCTGATGATTTTGTCTATATAGAAGGTGGCACATTCACTATGGGTAGCCCCAATGATGAGCTCAATCGCGGCTCAGATGAAACTCAGCATCAGGTGACAGTGTCGAGCTTTTACATGGGCGCATATGAGGTGACGCAAGCTGAATGGGTGGCAGTCATGGGCAGCAATCCGAGCTATTCTGCGGGCGATGATCTGCCTGTGGAGCAGGTGAGCTGGTATGATGCTGTGGCCTATTGCAATGCACGCAGTGTGCAAAGAGGCTTGACGCCTGTATACACTATAAATGGCACAAATGTGACTATGGATATTAGCAAGAATGGCTACCGCCTGCCCACAGAGGCTGAGTGGGAATATGCTGCCCGTGCAGGCACTACCACAGCCTATAATACAGGCGCTAGCATAACAACAGCACAAGCTAATTTTGATAACAGTATTAACGAAACAGTCGCCGTAGGCAGCTATGCGCCTAATGATTGGGGCTTGTATGATATGCATGGCAATGTGCTTGAATGGGTATGGGATTGGTATGACACTTACCCCAGCAATGCACAGACAAATCCTACAGGGCCTGCTTCTGGCTTGAGTGGCCGCATACTTCGTGGTGGCGCATGGAATAATTCCGCGGAGGACGTCCGCTCAGCGTTTCGGTTTGGAGGAAGTCTTGATCCAACTGATAAAGATCCTAGTGGGGGCTTTCGCGTGGTGCGTAGGTGATTGAGGTAAATGAAAATGCCGCGTAAAACACATTTTAAAATATATTCAATAAAGAGCCTTGTGGTCTTTTCGATAGCACTCTTTCTGATAGCATTTGTGATAGATGGACACAGCGTTACGCTGATAATTGTAGCTACTATCCTTATTATATTCAATCTGATTATTGCAAGCGTTATGCGCTCGCTCAATCGCAATATCCAGTCGCTAAAGGTAGCGTCCAAGACCAAGAGCGACTTTTTGGCAAAGATGAGCCATGAGATACGCACACCTATGAACGCTATCATAGGCATGGCGGAGATTGCCCTGCGCGAACCAGTGCCATCGCGCGAGCATCTCTTCACTATCAAGCAAGCTGGGGCAAATCTACTCTCGATAATTAATGATATCTTAGACTTTTCCAAGATCGAGGCTGGCAAGATGGAGATAGTGAATGGCGACTATCTCATGGCCTCGCTCGTGAATGATGTCATCAGCATCATCAGGATGCGCACTATCGATTCGCAGGTGTATTTTGTGGTGAATATCGATTGCAATATCCCAAGCGTGCTCTATGGCGATGAGATACGCATCCGCCAAATCTTGCTGAATCTCTTGAGCAATGCGGTGAAATTCACTAAAGAAGGCTATGTATCGCTTTCGATACTAGCGGAAAATGATGAAGAGGATAGCTCAAAAACAACGCTATCAATGTCAGTAGCTGATACTGGCATGGGCATCAAGCCTGAAGATATAGATAAACTATTCAAAGAATTCACACGGGTAGAGCTAGAGCAGAATAAGAATGTCGTGGGCACAGGGCTTGGCCTTGCTATCACACGAAGCTTGATCAAGATGATGGGTGGGGAGATAACGCTTGATTCTGAATATGGCGCTGGCTCTACATTCACTGTCAAGCTGCCGCAGACAATTCGCAGTGAGGAGACTCTAGCCTTTGTGGAAAAGCCAGAAGAGAAGCAGGTGCTCGTCTATGAGCTGCGCCCAAGCTATGCTGACTCGATCATCTGCACGATTGATAATCTCGGTGTCGAATGCACGCTAGTGTTGAGCGCTGATGAGCTGCAAAAAGAAATGGAGACAGGCAACTATGCCTATGTCTTTATTGCCACTAATCTATATGAAGGCGTTCGCAAGCTAAAATTTGGCAGCGAAATCAAGATCGTGCTCCTTGCAGGCTTTGGGGAAAATATCGCCAATAGCGGCCTAAGCATATTGGCGATGCCTGTGCATTCAATATCTGTAGCCAATATCTTGAATGGCGAATCAAATAGCTTTGTGTATAACGAATCAAGCGAGCCTATCACAAGATTTATCGCGCCAGAGGCAAAGATCCTCGTGGTGGATGATATCGACACCAATCTGATAGTAGCCAAGGGCTTGCTAATGCCATATGAGATGCAGCTGACATTCTGTAATAGTGGCGCAGATGCGCTAGAAGCTGTGAAGCATAAAAAATTTGATTTGATCTTTATGGATCACATGATGCCCGAGATGGATGGCATAGAAGCCTTAACATATATCAAGCAAAATGCTGATAACAGAGATATTCCCATCATCGCCCTCACAGCCAATGCTGTATCAGGCGCAAAAGAAATGTTTATGGAGGCACGTTTTCATGACTTTCTCTCAAAGCCAATAGATGTGCTCAAATTAAACAATATGCTGGAAAAATGGCTACCAAAAGCAAAGCAGATAAGGCATATCAAAAAAGTGGAAGCGGCTGCGATAGACCCAAAGCTAATGGAAGTATTTCGCCGTGATGCTGAGAAAGCAGCCATAACACTGCGGCAAACTATTGATAATGGCGATATCAAGCTATTCACCATCACTGCCCATGCGATGAAATCAGCACTAGGCAATGTTGGCGAAAGAGAGAAGGCCGAGCTGGCATTTGCTCTAGAAAAAGCAGGCCAAGTCACTG
>JAITWL010000019.1 GCA_031285285.1 Deferribacteraceae bacterium
ATTGCGAGGCTCATGCGTTGCCAATCCAGCGTTCCTAATAATTGTCGGCCAGAGGCCACCATAATCCTGCATCCTAGATTGCTTCGCAGAGCCTCGCAATGACGAAGGATAAAGGCATATTTATCAAGAATTGGAATTATACTTTGGCGGGGACTTGTTTCGTGACAAGTCTAATGACATTTTGGATTTTATGGGAAAAATGAGTCCTTTCATCGCAGTACCCCATTTTTTCAGTTATCCACAGCGCAATCACTTACTGGACTTATGTTTACTCGTTTATGTGGAAAAAGTAAGGCAAAAGTCCCCTTCGCTCGCGAAGGGGTACGCCAGAGGCGGGGGTAGTGGGCGCGTAAGTGCTAAGATCGTTGGTATAGCTAACTTATGGAGCTTGACAAACATGTAATATAGGATATGCAACCATAACTGTTATCATGTTTTATAAGAAGCGCCACAGGCGCGCCGCTACCCCGTCTTGCTTCGCAATCCACCCCTTCACTGAGTGAAGGGGACTTTATAGGATTTTCGTTTATTATAAAAAAATGGGGTACTGCGAGTCCTTTCCCTATTGACACTAGACAGAGATTTTTATTATATTCATATTGCCGACTGATAGTCAGTCTGTAAATTATCCTGAGGTGTGCTATGTTCAGCAAAGCTCTTGTTAGCAGCAAAAATATTAATACTTGGATAAATATACCCAAATACTATAGTATAAATACATTAGCAATATTAAATAGCCCATAGTTTATGCACCTATTTTCTTCGGTAGATGTTATTTTCATTTTGCGCTAGTCTTAGAGCCTATTGAATAGGGGTATACTTATGTTAGAAAAATTTTTGAAACGCACTGACTTTTCGAGCCCTGAGGATTTTAAAAACAATTATGAGCTGATAGTTCCTGAGAATTTTAATTTTGCCTACGATGTTGTAGATGAATGGGCGAAGATTGCGCCCAATAAGCTTGCCATGTGCTGGACAAATAGCGCTGGTGAGCATCGCAATATCAGCTTTGGCATGATGCAAGCTGAAAGTGATAAAATGGCAGCTTACTTGCAGGGCTTGGGCATTGGCAGGGGCGATGTCGTTATGCTAGTGCTAAAGCGGCGCTTCGAGTTTTGGTATACATTATTGGCGCTTCATAAGCTGGGAGCGATAGCCGCACCCGCCACACATATGCTCACAGAATCTGATCTTGTCTATCGCAACAATGCTGCACAGATAAAGATGATTATTTCTACAGATGATAGCTATTTAGTGAAAAATATTAATGACGCCATGCCAGAATCGACCACAGTGAAAACGCTCGTCTGCTGCGGCGAAGCTGTGCCTGAAGGCTGGGAAGATATGCGCCGTGATTATCCATTGGCTCACGCCTTTGTGCGCCCTGATCAGCGCTGCACCAATGATGAGCCGCTGCTGTTGTATTTCACATCGGGCACCACTGGCCATCCAAAGATGGTGGTGCACAATTGTGTGTATCCGCTAGGGCATATAGTGACAGCAAAATATTGGCATAACCTCAGTGAAAATAGCCTCCACCTTACGGTAGCAGACACTGGCTGGGCAAAAGCTGTATGGGGCAAGATATATGGGCAATGGATAGCTGGGGCAGCGGTATTCACATTTGATCACGATGTGTTTAAGCCAAAAACCATGCTTAACTATATAGAGCAGTTTCATATCACATCTTTTTGCGCGCCCCCAACGGTTTATGGCGCTTTCATGCGGGAAGATATCGCGAAATTTAATTTGAGCTCACTAAAATATTGCACTGCTGCTGGCGAGCCGCTTTCACCTGCGCTTTATGAAGCTTTTTATGAAGCTACAGGGCTCAAGATTCATGAAGCATTTGGCCAGACAGAAACAACGCCGACAGTGGTCACCTTCCCGTGGAGAGAGCCAAAGCCTGGATCAATGGGCGTATTCAATCCTGCCTATGACATGGCGCTAGTGAATGACGATGGCGAGCCTGCTGCAATAGGCGAGCCAGGCGAAATCATTATCAGGCTTGATAGATTTCGCCCTATGGGGCTATTCACAGGCTACTATCGCGATGAAGCGCTGACAGCTGCAGCTTTTGAAGATAATGTCTACCGCACTGGCGATATAGCTCGTATGGACGAGGATGGCTACTTATGGTTTATGGGCCGCAACGATGACGTGATCAAAAGCTCTGGCTATCGCGTGGGCTCATTTGAGGTGGAAAGCTGCATATTGACACATCCATATGTGCTAGAATGCGCTGTGACAGGTGTCAAAGATGATATCCGTGGGCAGGTGATCAAGGCCACAGTGGCGCTGTTACCCGAATATCGCGATAAGGCTAATAATAAATTTGCTAAAGAGCTGCAACAATACGTGAAAGAGAAGACAGCTTCATATAAAATGCCGCGCATTGTAGAATTTGTAAATGAGCTGCCCAAGACGACCAATGGCAAGATTAGGCGAATGAAACAAAAAACGAATGCGTGATTTTATAGGAGAAATCACCCAATATCGATAATTTTTTGCAAGAATAATCACAAGTAGTATTGAAAAAATCATTCACAAACCGTATACTATATATAAGTCTATTCATCTGAATAGACTTAATATTGAAAGGATGAGGTTTATGAAAAACAACGCACGCAAAGAATTTTGGGAAATTCGCTCCAAGTCTTTTCCTGGCTATGCACAAGGGGAGAGCTATCAGACCCGTATGCTGGAGATCATGAAAG
>JAITWL010000056.1 GCA_031285285.1 Deferribacteraceae bacterium
CAATAGACTTGTCATGAAACGAAAAAGTTGCGTCATTGCGGGCTTGACCCGCAATCTAGGATTAATCCAATGGGGAATAACGCAAGTGAAATCGTTCTTAATTGGTAACGTCTCCACACTGGATTTATTCTGGATTGCGGCTCAAGCCCGCAATGACATGTGCTGTCACCTGAGCGAAGCGAATGGGTCTTGGCATTCGAGGCCTTGTTTCGTGACAAGTCTAATGACGGAATTATGGAAACTTTAATTTAGAAATGGAATTAGAATACATGAAGTTAAAACCGAAATCATCGAAGAACAAAAGGTATGCAATTGCTCCTCAACGGAAAGATATTATTAAGCAGCTTTTTAGCTATCAAGAACATTCTCATGATAAATTTGACATAAAAGAAGGAAGAAAGTGGGGGCAACTGAGTCAGTCGCCCATCCATTACTAAAAACTAAATCACCACTTGCGCCAGCAGCAAGCAAACCACTGTTGATACCACTGCGGCCACCATGCCTGGCAGCAGATAGCTATGGTTGATGGCGTACTTACCTATTCGAGTGCTGCCCGTCCTATCAAATGCGACACAACCGATTTGCGCGCCGCCTGGGATGATGAATGAGCCTGCGGTTGCTGGCATTAGCCCCACAAGAAGCGTCACTGGCAAGCCCATCAATACGCCTAGCGGCATAATAGCCGCAACAGTTGCCGATGGGCTGTATATCACAATTGATAGCACAAATATAATTACAGCAAACACAAATGGGTTCTGCATATCAAGAAAGGCCTCTTTGAAAAGTGCGCTGTACGTCTCAAAAAATGTGCCCATCATCCATGAAAGCCCGAATATCGCTACAACGCCGACTAACCCAGCTTTGAAAACAGAACCTGAATCAAGCTTTGAAGGCTGAACCTTGCAAAATATCATGATAAATGAGGCTGTCATCAGCATAACAATCTGCAATGCTGTGGGGATGCTCATTGTGGATACCGATCCATTTGCAGCCACCCATGATGGCAGGAGCGATGGAATTGAGCCAAGTGTAACGACCGCAACAATAGCTGCTAAGAATATGACAAGAGCTAGCTTTGCTTCATTAGTGGCTTTATATTCCACTTTGTGCTCGCTTACGATATCTTTAAACTCACCAGTTGCTACTCTGCGTTGAAACTCTGCATCATCTTTCAGCTCTGCACCGCGTTTATACACAAATATGCAGCCAGCCAAGCAGCCAAGAAACGTGCCAGGGATAGTGACCATCAATATCTGCAAGGGTGTCACACCTAGCCCCGCAACAATCGCAATCATCCCTGAGATGGCCGCGCTCATAGGGCTTGCAACAACGCCAAAATTTGATGCGATCACAGCCATCGACATGGCTCTTTCTGGTCGCACACGTGCTTCTGTAGCTATCTCCGCGATAACTGGATACACAGAGAAGGCAACATACGATGTGCCACAGAGCACAGTGAAAAGATACACCACTGCAGGGCCAAAAAATGTGATAGCACCAGGCTTTTTGCGGAGCATTTTCTCTGCAATAGACACGAGCAAATCAAGCCCACCAGCCGCCTGCAACACTGCTACACAGGTGATCACAGCCAAGATAATCAGCATCACAGTCACTGGTGCTGCACCATCAGGCTTCATACCAAAGCCAAATGTAAGTATCCCCAAGCCAAGGCCACCAGCAACGCCAAGGCCAATCCCACCGAAACGTCCACCAATGCCAATACACACTAAGACAACTGCAAATTGAAGCCAAAAGAATAGATCCATATAAATTACCCCTTTAGATTACTTTATTTCTTCTGCACTATAGACTATGGGAAAAAAATGAGGTGCAAGTATAAAGTATAAATCCCCTCTAGTTAAATTAAATCGTATAGTATATAATACATTTTTTACATATAGGCTATAAGGATTTAAAATAATTATGACTCAACTTTTTGTTAAAGGCTTTCTTTTTGATATGGACGGCACTCTTGCCGATTCTGAGGGCGCTATAGGTGTGATCACTGAGCGTTTGTGTAAAAAATATGGGCTCAACTTGGCAGAGGTGGAAACTTTTGCTCGTGGCAGGCGTAGTGCAGAGACGATTTATCACTTTGTGAAAACTGACCCTGCCACAGCTCTAAAGGAATTTGACGATGCCGAGCTTGCAGCCACAGATGGCATAAAGGAAATCTCAGGTGCGGGCGAATTTTTGGCTCAGTTGCCAGTTGGCTCTTGGGTGCTTGTCACCTCTGCTGGTCGTGAATTGGCAGGCAAACGGATGGCCGCTGCTGGCCTAAACGTGCCGCCAGTGGTCATCTCATCTGAATGTGTAAGCAAAGGCAAACCCGATCCAGAAGGCTATCTAAAAGGCGCAAATGCCCTAGGTATCGACCCTAAGGAGCTAATAGTATTTGAAGATGCCGCCTCAGGCATCAATGCCGCGCTCACCTGTGGAGCTCATCTGGCTGTAGTGGGCGATAGCGACGCCGCTCAGGGTCGCGAAGCTTTCAAGATACAAAGCTATCATGAGTTAACAGTTATGCAACATGCGGATGGCTTTATTATAAGCAAGAAAGCATAAGTTGTAAAAATAATTATTTATACCTATTGCTTTTTATATGGTTTTGGCATAGATTTTACTTATCGCTATAGAGTGAGATTATGTTGTGTCCTTGCGGATATAAGGCATGGGAGTTGTCTGATTTTAATAACTTTGCATTAAAATAAAGGGGTAATAATATGTTGGGGCAAAAGCACAAGCGTATGGCTGAGGAGATTCGTAAAGAGTATAATTATGCATCTGCTGAGTTGGAAGTGTTTAAGCAGGTTTTTGATGCGTGTAGCACAGGGATTGTAATCTCTGGACCGCAAATTGAATATAAAAATAAGGCAGCCAGATCGGTTGTTATCAATATGCCTAATGGATCAGGCACTTCAAAGGCTGAAGGCAAGAGCTATCGTTATAATGTATCTAAAGTGGGCGATATTGACTTCACTGAGATTGTTGAGCTGCCAGCGCAAGATCCACTAGAAACCATATCCAAAGAGCATTCTATAACCACTAGCAAGTTTATTGAAGGTCTGCAAGGTGTTTTGGCAGAATCACAGCGCATATTAATTGAATTAAGTGAGCTTGCAACTAATTCTGTGGAGGAATCGCTTGATGGCAGTCGCTCTGCTGCTATGATTATCAAGAATGTGGCAGCACTCAAGGCGATAGTGGAAAATACTGTGGTGAATGCTGAGCACATGACCGAATTGAGCGAGAACATCAACCGAATCACATCCACCATCACAGATATCACTGATCAAACTAACCTGCTGGCGCTCAATGCCTCTATTGAAGCTGCTAGAGCAGGTGAAGCTGGCAAGGGCTTTGCCGTTGTGGCAGACGAAGTGCGCAAGCTAGCTGGGCGTACTGAGAAGGCCACTGTCGAAATCACAGGGCTGGTGAAGGATATCAGCACTCAAGCTGACATCATCTCAAGTGATATGACATCCATATCTGATATGGTGCTAAATGTCAGTGGCAATAGCGAGCAGATAGATCGCTCATTTGAGCACTTCCGCACAGCCGCCAATACACAATCATCCACCACAAAGAAGGTTGCCAATGTGCTATTTGGTAATCTAGCCAAAGTCGATCACATTGTGTTTATCAATAAATTATATGAATATACTAGCCAGCGTGGCCATATGGAATACAACCCTGTGGATCATCACAATTGCCGCCTTGGCAAATGGTATGAATCAGGCGTTGGGCATAAAGAATACAGAGAATTGCCAAGCTATACTAAGCTACTGCTACCACACGAGAAAGTACACGCCACAGCTGGCCGTATTAAGCAGACAAACATAGAAGAGCAGGCAAACGAAGTGGCAAATATGCTGCACGATGTTAATACAGCCTCTGCCTCTGTGAATATGCTGCTGGATGCACTAGTGAAAGAAAAAGATGCTCAGATGAGCGAAGCAGAGCGGGCTTAGGCTGTTATGGCTATAGCTGTGTAAATGAGGCCATTATGAAAGTGATAACATCATATAAATCACGCACAAAAGCTGAGGAAGATCGCATCTTCCTCATGCAGCGTGGCATAGCCACAATAGTGTTTGGCAATGTGGGGCCACGAGCCAACGATCACTATA
>JAITWL010000085.1 GCA_031285285.1 Deferribacteraceae bacterium
AGGATGAAAAAGTTTTTAAATCATTTCATATAGATGAATGGAAGAGCAATTAGCTAATGGTATACCTATGAATGACTTAGATCTCAGCATATTAGAAGACAATCTCCACTATAAATTTCAAAACATAGAGCACTTGCAAAAGGCGCTTATCCATAGCTCCTATACACATGAGCATGGGCTTAACTCCAATGAGCGCATGGAATTTTATGGTGATGCCATTCTGCATTTTGTATTGACAGAATTTTTGATGCAGACTTACAAAGACGACAACGAGGGGCAGCTCTCCGCTTTGCGCAGCTATTGCGAGAGCGAGCCATTCCTATATGAACATGCCATCATGCTGAATCTTGGCAGCTTTATCAAATTTGGCAAGGGTGAAGAGCTATCTGGCGGCGCATTTAAAGAATCGCTGCTGGCTGATGCCTTCGAGGCCATAGTGGCGGCAGTATATCAAGATGGCGGCTATGATGCAGCCCGAGACTTTATCCTGCAACTGATGCGCGAAAATATACTTTCGGCTCATTCTAATAAATTGCATATAGATAGCAAGTCCGAGCTGCAAAAGCTCACGCAGAAGCAGTATAAGGCTCTGCCAGAATATGAAGTGGTCAGCGAATCTGGCCTCGATCACAATAAAACTTTTGGAGTGCAAGTCTGCGTAACGGCAGGCGAGCGTACGCTCAAAGCCACAGGCTATGGGCGTAACAAAAAAGCTGCCGAAAAGGATGCTGCTCGCATAATTTTAGCAGAGCTATAAAACATTAGACTTGTCATGAAATGCCAAGACCCATTCGCTTCGCAGGGGGTGACAGCACACGTCATTGCGGCCTTGAGCCGCAATCCAGAATAAATCCAGTGGAGGCGTATTCCAGATTGCGGGTCGAGCCCGCAATGACGTTGGAATAAGCAGCCCCCAAATCCAGTTTATCCGCAAATATTTTTAATATAGTCAAATATTCCATCATGTATGCCTTTGGCTATCAGCTTGCGGTGGGCGGATGTTTTCAGCTTATCTGCATCGGCTTTATTTGATAGGAAGCCTGTCTCCACTAGCACTGCAGGCATAGTCGCGCCTACAAGCACATAGAATGGCGCGCTCTTGACGCCGTGATTCTGCTTGGCAGATAGCTTCATATCGGCTGCCATTTGGCTCTGGGCAAAGCCTGCCAGCTTGGCGGATTCCTTGCGCTTGGAATTGCTCATCAAATCAACAAGTATCCCCTGCAAATCAGATATAGCCTTAGATGATGCTTGGTTTTCAAAGGCGGCCACCTCCAGCGCCGATTTATCATTGGTAGTATTCAAGAAATATGTCTCCACTCCGCTTGCCTGCCCATTCTTAGTGGCGTTCACATGGATAGAGATGAATAAATCGGCCTTATTTTTATTGGCGATGGCGGTGCGCTCCTCCAGCGGGATAAATACATCCGTCTCGCGAGTGAGAATCACCTTGATATTGGGGTTAGTCTTCTTGATAAGCGCTCGTAGCTCGCGCGCAACCTCAAGCACTATGTCTTTCTCTTTCATGCCAAAATAGTTGCAGCCAGGGTCTTTGCCGCCATGACCAGGGTCGAGCACTATAGTCTTCACAGTCAGGCCAAATAGGCAAGGATTCACAGTGGTGTTTGGGTTAATTGGGTCGGGGTTTACCACTGGCGGTTGTGGGGTCACCACAGGCTCATCAATATCTGCGCCACCTATACCCATGACATTCGACACATCTATCACTATGCGTGCGGGGTTGCTCATCTGAAACACAGTGAAACTCTCTATCGACTGCGAATCGAGCACCACGCGCGTCACGCCTGGCCTGTTATAAGCCCAGCGAACGGAGTTTACAAGGCCGTCTTTGATGGGAATATTCTGTGGCACGCCGTTTTCCACTGTGGAATCATTGATTTCCACATATAAGCGCGGCGGCATATTGATTTCGGGATTCTCTTTCAGCCAATGCTTATTAAATTCAGCATTTTTGGATAGATCGATCACCACCCGCGTGTATTCTTCGGCAGAGAAGAAGCGTATAGCCTTGATAGCGGCTGTACCTGCAGGTATGTCTACATTTTGTGCAGCTGCTAGGGTCATAGGCGCAGCAGCTATATCCATAGTGCCAGATGGCGGCTCGATCACCACAGGTGTATCGGATACCACGCCCAGCACCTCTGGCGGCGTCACATAGCTGTTATTCACCACTGTTGCTCCGCCGCGATCCATCCTCTGCAAATCAGCTAGCATCTGATTAGCGGCCACTTCCTGCAATGTGCCTGGAAATTTCTGCTTGAGCCGCTCAAGATTGAGCCTAGCCGAAGGCAAATCACGCTTCAATATATAAAGCTCGGCCGATTCTAAATAGGCATCGGCGGCTGTAGAGCCAGTGTAGTTAGAATATAGTGTGCGAAAGTATTTTTGTGCGATGTCATAATCAGCATCTTGCAGATAGTGCTCATAGCTCAGCTTATAGGCGCGGCCAGCAAAAGCAAGCGCGCTATCAGCATAGTCAGCATTTGGTGCGGCTGTATAAAGCTTGTAGAAGCGGTTGCCAATGTTCATATACTTATTGCGCACAGCCTTGCCCTCAAGGCGTAGCTGATCATATTGAGCACGCAAGCTTTCATAGCTGTCAGATTGGGCGTCTGCATATGTTGCTATAGCAAAAATAAATATAAAAAAAGCTGCAAAAATTTGTTTGATCGTAGTTTCTTTCATTATAATCCTCTAGGAACCTGCACTTATAAGGATTTTATAGCATAAAAACTTGATGAAGTAAAAGACTAATTTTTTGCATGCCACAATTATATTATTTTGCCTTAAAATACAGGCACTTAACGCAAGTGGAAATTGTCGTTGCATGCTCTGCTATTTTGCGCTACACTCAAGATATATGTGCCCGTAGTGGAGGTATTGTGGACAAAAATTTTAGCCTACGTGCTTTAATGCTGGTTGCTGTTTGTATACTTTTTTCTGCTAAAGTATTTGCGATGACGTCCTCTGAGCTTTTTTCTTCTGTGGCTAGAGGCGATAATATTGCTTTGCAGAGTTGGGTTTTAAACGGCGGAGAGCTAAATATTCGTGACTCTCGCGGCAATACACCGCTCATGCTTGCTGCAGAGGATGGCAAGGTAGAGATGGTCTCCCTACTAATCAGCAAAGGCGCTAATGTTGAGCTGGAAAACTATTTCGGCTATACTCCGCTATGGGCAGCCACCAGCGGGAAACATCCGCTTGTGATCACTCAGCTGCTCAATGCTGGCGCGGATAGCAGCAGAGCTAATCGCTATGGCACTTCTGTTAATGACTATGTGAAGGCCAAAGGCTTCGATGATATCTATAAATACACAGCAGCACTGCCACAATCTAATATAACTCGAGGGCCAAACAGCTCTAGCCATATCCCACTTTGGGAAAAGCAAGCCAATGCTAGCTTGCTGGCGGGCGATTTCACCAATGCTGAGCTAGTGCTCAAAGTTACAGCTGATAAGGGCGATCCATATGCACGATATATGCTTGGTAAGTTCTATCTCGATAGTGGATACATAGATATGGCTATCGTGTCGCTTTCTGCGGCCGCTGAAGCTGGTGTGCTGGCAGCTCAGATCGATCTAAGTCGCTATTATCTTGAGACAATGGATCGTCATCCTATATATACTGCTCTGGGCTTTAAATATCAGAAGATGGCTGCTGATAATTGGTATGCACCAGCTATCTTGGAGACTGGCAAATGCTATATGTATGGTGTTGGCACGCAGATGGATCAGCAGGCAGCTTACAAATATTTTCGCCTAGCGGCTTCGCTTGGGCTGATGGATGCTTACTATTTTATGGGCGCTCAGCGCTATTATAATCTTGGCCTGAATGGCATGAATGATGGGCTAGATGGCATGAGCGAGATAATCTCTGCCGCTGAGGCTGGCTCAGCTGAAGCCAAGGCACAGCTTCTGAGATTCAAGACAGAAGATATATTTGAGGCTTTTATAAAGATTCCAAATTCGCGAGAGCAGCTAAACGACTATCTTTCGGCGCAGGGCGCGGTGAATCTTGAGACTAATAGCCGCTGCGACTACTATGATATCAGCAAAATCACCCACCCAGATTATGGTGTGTATAAGCTAGGCGTGTGTAATGCCGATGGCAGCGCCGCTGTGCAGCTTGTATTCAATGTTTATAGAGACATGCAGCCTGTATATAAGGAGTATCTTATTAACTATCAATTGAAACGTCCTAATGTCCAGTATATTATAGATGGTGAGCAATGATAATCCTCCTAGCGCCCACAGGACGTGGGCAAGACAATCGTACTGATGGAGGTAATTAATGAGAAGTCTCCTTTTAGCTTGTTTATTGCTATTTAGCTTGCCGATATATGCGCAAGATAACAAAGACGCGCTTTCTGCTGCTATGGATTTTTATAATGCAGGCAACTACGCTGATGCCTTGCCGCTATTTGGCCAAATCATTGATAAATATGAGATGGATTTAGAGCAAAGCTATAGCCTCAATTATTATGCGGGATATTGCGCTCGCAATGTCGGCGATCAGCCAGCAGCATATAATTATATGCATACAGCACTTGATAACGCTATCAAGCTTGGCGAAGAAAGCCAGATCCCTGTGCTTCATATGTTTGTGGCGGATGCACAGCGCGAGCTCGGTGAATATGATGATGCCGCTGATCATTATAAGCTTGCCACTGAGCTATTGCCTGAGAAAAGCATAGGTCTGGCGACAGCACAATATTTTTTGGCGGAAACTTATCGCCTGAATGGCGATTTGGAAGATTCTGTTAAGCAATGTGAGCAGGTTGTGGTCACAGCGCGCGAACTGAAACTTAATAATATCGAAGTCTCTTGCCTAACAAGCATTGGCGAGGCGCATAATGAGGCAGGCAAGTATCAGCTAGCCATCAAGACTTTCACAGAGGCTATGACTATCGCCCGCAATGCGCAGCTGCCGCTAGAGATGGCTAATATCAATATGGGCTTAGGTCTCGTCTATCAAGCGCTCGCAAAGAACGATATATCAAGGCAACACTTTGAAGAGGCACTGAAATTTTACGTGCTCTGCATGAATATGACCAATGTGCCAATGATTGTGGACAGGCTTACAACTCTACCGCCAAGCACAAAGACGCAGGCTGCACGCATGGTGGAGGCTTGCAAACAGTATGCGGAGACGCTTTCCAGCGCTAGAGATGAGGATAGCGCGCTATATATGCAGCTGTTAGTGGGTTATTATCAAGGCATAGCCGAAGATCCAGAGATGGCAAATACTTATGAGCAAGTGTTGACGCTAGCCCTTGCCTATAGTCTGCCATACCAAGTGTGTGAGAGCGCAATAGCTTTGGCTAATCTTTTAGCTGAGACTGAGCCAACAGAAGCAATGGCAACACTGGAAAAAGCGAGAGATTTTGAAGATCAGCAGAACCAGCCGCAGTATCTGGCAAAAATATATGCCGAGCAGGGCAAACTGTACGCTATATCAAAGGATCTGGCGAATGCCACAGCCGCATACCAAAACGCTATAAACTCCGCAACCACTGATGAAGATAAAGATCGCTATAGGAAGGAGCTTCGAGCGATACGATGACAAAAGAATGGCTTGCTTTTACTTTTAAAGATCAAAATACAATCAAATTGACAGATATTGATCTTGCTAAATTATTAGACGCCTCAGATAAAGTAGTGCAAAATGCTTATAAACGGATGGAACTTAGTGATAAGCACAAATGGCTACAAAACACAAACTATGAAGTTTCTTTCATTTTAAGAGAATGTAATTTGAGCAGAAACAATATGTTGATAGATTTTGGCTGTGGTATAGGAAGGCATGCAGTAGAGCTAGCAAGCCAAGGCGTAAATGTTCAAGGTGTCGATTTTGTTGAACAAAATATTGAAGCAGCCAATAAGGCTAAAAATGAAAGGGGGCTTCAAAATATTGCCTTTTATAAAGATGATTGTAGATCTATCAAATTGGAACAAAAAGCTGATGCGGCTATATGCTTGTATGATGTGATAGGAAGTTATGTAGATAATAATGAAAATTACAAGATGCTCCAAAATATATATGATCATTTAAAATTTGGGGGTACAGCTCTTATATCTGTTATGAATTTTGAACTAACAGATTTTAAAGCAAAACACAGATTTTCTTTAACAAACAATCCAGATGAATTGTTAAATATTAAGCCAAGCAATATCATGGAAACTACAGGCAATGTGTTTGATCCTGATTTTTACTGGATTGATAACGATAAAAAAATTGTGTATAGAAGAGAACAATTTAAAAGGGGAACAGCTCTTCCTCTGGAGCTGTTTGTCCGCGATAAAAGGTTTACACTGTATGAAATAACTTCTATGTGCAAAGAAGTCGGTTTTGAGGTCGTCTATGCGCGATATGTTAATGCAAAAGATTGGGATACTGCACTTTTACCCACAGATGATGCTGCAAAAGAAATATTAGTAAAATGTGAAAAGAATTCGTAACAAAGGAATACTCATGAATGAAAATAAAGTACATTATTTCAAAGAATCAGAGCAGATGCGCGAAGCATACAGAAAAGCGCAAGATACATTCAAATATTTTTGGCGTGAGCTATACTGGGAGCGGCATCGTGTGATCCCAGCGCTTAGTATGGTTGCTGTGAAGGTGCTTTTCACACAGGAAGATAAGGGAGAGCACATGTGGATCGATGATGTCGATTTCGATGGCTTCAATATCACTGGTGTGCTAATGAATGTGCCAGAGAAATTGACAAATGTGGCGCAGGGCGACACTGTCAATGTGGAGCTTGATGAAATCACTGACTGGCTCTTTTCCTTCGGCGAGTATGATGGCAATAAAGTCTATGGTGGCTTCACTGTGCAAGTGCTGCGTGCATCTATGAGCGAAGAAGAGCGCCAGCAGCATGATGAGGCCTGGGGGTTAGATTTTGGCGATCCTAATAAAATCCTGCTTGCACATGGGCAAGAAGAGCATCCTGAAAATTTGATAGAACACCCAATGAGCCTTAATATGCGTGATAAGCTAAGGGAATTTCTTGAGGCAAACCAAAATGAAATAAACGCAAAAGACGAACAAGGCTACACAATGCTGCATAGAGAAGCAGTAGCAGGCAATAGAAGCTGTGCAGAAGTGCTTCTAGAGATGGGTGCAAACAAAACCGCCACAACAAAGGACGGCCACACAGCCTTTGACCTAGCCAATGAGCTGAAATGGGAGCATATGCTGGCTGTGCTAGGGTCAGTTAATTAAAAAAGGATAAAAAATTATGAAAAAATTTCTCGTATTATTTGTTATATTGCTTTTCTCAAGCATCGCCTTTGCTCAAGATGCGGCTCAAGACGATCCTAAGCTGCCTATGCTCTCGGCATTTATGAAAATCAACAGTCTTGAGGCTGATTTTGTGCAAGAGAATTATTATCCTGGTGTGGATAGCTATTCCTACAAGGGCAAGGTCTATATAAAGCGTGGCTACAAAGCGATTTGGGATTATGAAGAGCCCGATGAGTATTATCTGCTGGAGTCTGGCTCAGTGACACACTATAGCGCAGAGCTAAAGCAGGCTGTGAAGATGTATGTGGATATGTCGCGCTTTGAAGACCCATCTGTCATGCTTCTTGGGCTGATGCTAAATGTGCGCAATGTGACAGATACATTTGACGTGGTGGAAGAAGGCTCGCTAATCACGCTCACACCAAAAAACAAGATGGGCTTAGAAAATATACAGATAGTGGTCAAAAATGGCCAATTTAGCGAGATATCAAGCGCCGATGCCTCTGGCAACCGCATCAATATTAAATTTAGCAATATCAAACAGAATAAAGCCATCAATGACAGCGTCTTTCTAAGAGCGCTACCTCAAGGCACAGCTTTTATTGAGCAATAGAAGCCATGCTTGAGAAGTTGGACGACATTGATTGGAAACAATTCAGCTGCCCACGCGGCTCTGCGGAAGCTATACCAGAGCTGCTGAGGGCGCTAGCTGATACCCCAGAATTAAGCCTACAGGCTAAGCTAGAACGAACGCTCCATGATGCTTTGGCCACAGCCCATGCCCCCACAATTTCCTTTCTTTATGAGCTTATTGATGCTGAGCAAACACAGAATAAATCGGGGCTTATCCGCTTGGTTGTGAAGCTTTCTATATTGGGCGAGCTCCCTCGAGCCACTATGCGCCTGCGTTCGTGGGATGTGGCTGAGGCAAAAGCTTGCTATCAGGCTGCGGCCGATGGCGAGGCTGTGCTTTTGCGGGCTGCAAGCTCAGAGAGGGAAGATGTCCGCAGCCATGCGATCTGGGCACTTGCCTTCTTTGCGGCAGGCTTGCAGGATGAAACAGTCGCACACATAGCCGATATCGCGCAAAAGGCAGGTCATTTTTCAAGAGCTTGTGCAGTATTAGCGCTTGGGATTATTGATTTTCAGAAAAATACCAATACGCACCTGCCGCTTTTGCAAGCGCTATTTGATAGCGACACTGGCGGCAATGGCTTGGTGAAAACAGCCACTGCCATAAGCATCCTTGTGTCTGCGAGCTTCACAACGAGCAAGCGCAAGCAAAAGCTGGAATCGGGCGAGGCCATGTTAAGCTTTTTGCTAGATAAAGCCTTACCTTTCTTTGCAGGGCAACAGCAAGATGAAAACTATCTGCCTTTTTATGCTGGGCGCATGGATAGGTATATCACGGCTGTGTTAGCGCTGGCCGATCCAGATAAAATATTATCAATGCTGCCAGCGCTGGCTGCGTCACTTTCAAGCTTGAGCGAAAAGGCTCAAAAGCATATGATTGAGGCCATGTTCATGCTGATTGATAAAGCCCATCCCAAGCTAAAAACCAGAGATTTTAATGC
>JAITWL010000142.1 GCA_031285285.1 Deferribacteraceae bacterium
TGCTACGCCTGACGAAATAAACAAATTCTTGGATTCTGTACAGTCAATATCAGCGAATGCTGAGCAGATTACTGCAATGGCGCTTAGCTATTTGCGCGAGCTGGACGCCACTGATCTCAAACTAGATGAAGAATCAGTAACAAAGCTTATCCATACAGCCTTATTAAAACTCACAGACGATTTGCCTATGCTAATGAGCTGGTATGCTGCTATAGAATATTGCAATAAACGCAGCCTTGCCGAAGGCTTAACGCCCGTGTATAGCTGGCAAGACGATGAAATAGTGGCTGATTGGAGCGCAAATGGCTACCGCGTGCCAACAGAGGCCGAATGGGAATATGCAGCTCAAGGTGGCGGCGCTCAGCAGCCATTCGAATATTCAGGCAGCGATGATGCAGACGATGTGAGCTGGCATGATAATAACATCCATCTAGCAGCTTCAAAGCAGGCTAATACTCTGGGGCTTTATGATTTGAGCGGCAATGTGGGGGAATGGTGCTGGGATTGGCATAGTAGCTTCTACCTTGACTGGGAGCATTATACTGGCCCATATGATCCATATATACGCCCGCCATACGGCGAAGTGCTTGCTATCAAGCCTTTAACTGACCCTGTGGGGCCATCCTATGAGCAAGTCTGGTCGATGGAGGGAATATACGAAGCAAGAAACACTAATAGTAATTATCGTATTGTCCGCGGCGGTGGCCTAGTCGAGATAAATGTCGCTGCATGGGGCTATCCTGAGCACTTTCTTGGTGTTACAAGTCGTGATGCTGCAATGCCAGCAGAAAGTCTTGAGGGCTTGCGTGTTGTGCGGCGCTTTGTAGCGCCAGCGGAGGTTAAATAATGATAGCAGTAGTTCAGCGTGTTCTCTCAGCCTCTGTTACAGTAGATGGCAGTGTGATAAGCAGCATTGAGCAAGGCTTATTGGTGCTATTGGGTGTAGAAAAGGGCGATGGTCAAGCTCAAGCGGATAAGGTGATCAAGAAACTTGCTAATCTTCGCATATTCTCGAATGATGAAGGTAAAATGTCATTATCTGTGAAGGATATTAGCGGTGCGCTGCTGCTGGTGAGCCAGTTTACACTGGCAGGCAACACAGATAAGGGCAACCGTCCTGATTTTTTCAATGCTGCTCCGCCAGAAGAGGCGAGGGCACTCTATGAATATGTAGCAGCACAGCTAGCGAAAGAGCTACCAACGCAAGCTGGTATCTTTGGCGCAGATATGAAAGTGGCGCTGGTGAATGATGGGCCTGTGACTATTTTAGTGAAAGCCTAATTCCAATTCCTAATAAAATATGCCTTTATTCTTCGTCATTGCGAGGCTTTGCGAAGCAATCTAGGATTCAGGATTAGGGCGGCCTCTGGCCGACAATATTAGGAACGCTGGATTGCTTCGCAGAGCCTCGCAATGACGGAATTATGGAAACTTTAATTTAGAAATGGAATAAGGTAAAATTTCTTACGACTGCTCATAATGGCTCTTGCACGCGTAATCATAGCGATGGTTATAGGGAAAAATGCAATATAATAAGTTTTCATATTGTTAATTTATTCTTATTGTGTTATCTTCTATTAGTTTTTTTAATAAAAACTGATGGAGGATACTTAATATATGCCTAGAGTCTTTGCCCATAGGGGCATGTCGAGCCTTGCGCCAGAGAATACTTTGGCGGCGTTTCGTCTTTGTCGTGAGCATGGTGTGCGGTGGTTTGAGTGTGACGTGGATGTGCTAGCAGATGGCACAGTGATACTGACGCATGATACCACCTTTGATCGCTGCACCAACACCACAGGCGGCTACTATCACCTAGAGAAAAGCGACTTAGAAAAAATTGACGCTGGAAGCTGGTTTGGCGATGAATTTATAGGGGAACGGATACCCACGCTTGATGATTTATTTGCACTTATGGAAGAGCTTGATTTGTCTGTAAATATTGAAATCAAATCTCGTGAAAATACAGCCCATAGCCTAATCACTAACCTTGCCCAAGGCATCAAACAAAGTGGCCTGAATAAGCAGAAGCGCATTATCGTGTCAAGCTTTGATTGCGCACTCGTAGCTGAGTTTAAGAAAATTTGCGATGTGCCAGTAGGCTGCATTTTTGATATCAACACCCTTGCTGATGATTGGGCTGCTACCATGAAATGGGTTGATGCGACCTATGTGAACCCTAGCAACAATGGACTAAAAAGGGAACATGTGGATATGTTTAAGAAAGAAGGCTATGGCGTCAATGTGTGGACGGTGAATGAGCTCGATCGCGCCAACCAGCTCTTTAATTGGGGAGTGGATGGGATATTCACTGATGTTGCACAAAAATTTCCATCAAGATACAAATTTTTGCTAAAAACTGAGCAGAATTAAGCATGCGGGCTTCGCAATTAAGCCTGTGGCCTTCTCAATTAGCCACGTACCAGTGCAATTAGTGCAAAGCGGCCTGAGGTATCTGTCTTGCGATAGATGTGTTTCAGGTGCGCTTGCACAGTGTTCACTGCTAGGTCTAGCGCCTGCGAAATTTCTTTATCAGTCTTGCCTAGAAGTAAAATTTCTATAACTTGCTGCTCGCGTGGGGTTATTTGGTATTTATTAATAAATGGTTCTGATAGGCCATCCTCAGCTGTCCACACAGGCGGTGTCTGAGCAAGCTCTTGGGCAAAGCGCAGCGATTCATATGTCACTGATAGGCGCACATATAGATAAAATGCAAACATATTGGCAGCAATGATCAGCATGCTCAATTGTCCACTGTATAAAAATAAACCGCTTTGCAGCGTCATAAGCTGTCCAGTTTCTTCTTCCACCAATAGCTTGACATTATTCACAATACCTATCTCTATCACAAAGGCTATCACAGGCATCAATATGATCAATAGCGAAAACGCGAGCGGCATGCTGGCTGGCATCTTTTTGGCAACATGATAATAAAACACAGCCCAGAGCAGGCAGAGCAATTGCTGGATAGCTGTAAAAACATCATCGGGAAGGATTCCATAATCAAAGCCAAAAAATGTTATGCCATAGCCACTTGTAGAAAAGCTGATCATCATAAACATTGCATAGGCATATAAAGCGCTGTTAATAGGGCGCGAGCGGTCGCCTTCCCTGAGGCAGAGCAGGCCAAGCAGCAAGATGATTGCAGATTCCACAATAAGGGGCGCTGTTGTATGTGCAAAATTAGCCCCTATAAATAGAGCGATTGGCAATTCGGCCGCCATGATGAGATAGCTGATAGCCTGCTTTAGCTTGCTATTTGGATGATGCAGCTTGCCAAATATCATATATAATGTCGCAAAACGCAGAATCGTTAGCACAATTATCATGAAAAACTACCTTTTTTCGCATTAAGGCGTAAAAACTAAATCAATATAATCGCGGGTCACCTCAGGATACACAGCCACAGACGCACGGCAGCGGAAAGCTAGGCTGAGCTCTTCCACGCCCATATAGCGGCAGGGCACAAAAAGCGAGCGCAATGCCGACTCAGCCTGTGCAGAAAGCCGTGGTTTGGCATTGAAACGCACATATAGTGTGTCATTTTCCTGTTCTAGCCAGCCATTTTTAGCATAGATGACTAGGCGGACGTTTTCAAGATCACGGCTCATATCCACAGCTGTTATGTCGCGTGTGAGCGTGCTTGTTTGTTGCTGTTGTTGTGTTACTTGAGCACAGCCAGCAAGGGCTATAAATATTAATATAGTTACAAATCTCATAAGTTTCCCCATATCTTTTTTACCGTAATGCCATAGCTATGGCCACATTAAGTATCCCTGGATTTTGCTCTATAATCTGTGCTGCTGTGGGATTCACAATATTGATATGTGATGAGGGATTCATCACCGTGCTTGCTACAGAAAATTTAGCTTGCACAGCGGGTCTCAATCCACCCATACTCGCACCACCGCCACTGAGATACACTTTCTCTGGCGGTCTCCCGCCAAGCAGCATGTAGTGGTTAATCGCCAGCTCCATCTCATCCATAAGTGATGGAAAATAATCCTCAGTCATCACATTGAGCATGTCAGGGTTATTCTCAAGCCCAGCCTTGACAACCTCCAATGCATCTTCGGCAACATTCCCTTTTTCTATCAACACATTAGATAGCAAATCTCCACCACTGCTTCCGATTTCGTAGTAAGAAAAAAGCCCTCTATCCATAAAAATATAGTAAACGGTATCTTTGCCAATATGCATAATCATGGTGGTATCATTAGCAGAAAGCTGCATATAGGAATAGAGATTGGCAAGCGCTATCACTTCCACATCCACTGCTCGTAGCTCAAGCTGGGCGTCTTTGAATATTCCCATATAGTCTGCTATAGTGCTATTTCTTGTGGCCGCAAATAGCACATGTGCTGTGGCATTAGTTTTGTTGAGATTAAGCACTTGATAGTCCACTGCATATTCTTCCATCTCTATGCACATATATTGCTCAGCCATAAAATGCAGATTCATGTTTAATTGATCTTGATTGACATAAGGAATAGTGACCGACTTCGCAAAAGTATCGCGCCCCTTGACGGCTACAGCCACAGATTTTGACACGAAGCCACCAGAAGAATAAACCTTAACTATATGCTCACTCAACTCGCCATAGCTTACAATATCGCCATCATTGATGGTATCATCAGGCGTAGGCATCATATAGATGCCAGAAAGGCTCAGCTTATCTGCTTTGCCTGTGACTTCCACTGCTTTGATGCTGTATGAGCCTATGTCAAAGCCCACATATCTGCCGCCGCCTGCTGCTGCCATATGTTTACCTCAATTCTTTGATGAGTACTATCTGCCCAATGATATGCTGGTTAAATAATTCTAGCTCATCGGCAGGAATCCAATATTCTAGCCTGCTTTTGCCGCCCGCCTCATGTGTTTGATAGCTCTTGATGTAGTTATCATCTATTTCAAATTGCAAAATATAACCTTTGTAGCCAGATGCAGGGTCTTTGAGATTCCATGCAGCTATTTCTTCTGCATAGTCTTGAGTAAGCACAGGATAGAAGATAGGCTGCTCTGGTAAGCGTGGTGGAAAGCTGCGATAGTCATTACCCTTAATCAAGTCAAGCTCTTTAGCGCCAACTGGCCTATAAAGAATCACTTCATCACCTGCTTGAAAAAACAGCTTCGCTCGCCTGTGTGGCAGGCTGGCCCTGTCTGCTCTATTATATATAGTATGGCATCATTATCGCAGTCAAGCCTGATTTCTTTTATGTGTTGCAAATG
>JAITWL010000113.1 GCA_031285285.1 Deferribacteraceae bacterium
CATCACAATGGCCAAAGTGACTGCTGACCTCAGCATCCATTCCGCCAGGGTTGCATGAAGGAACGGCTACGATTAAGTTATTCATTATCACTCCTCCTAATTATTGCAGCGCAAGCCTAATAAATTGTGGTCAAAGACATCATTTTTTGTTTCATGACAAGTGTAATGACAAGTAAAAGTTGCATATTATTCCAAAATAAAAATATTCTTTATCTTTGTATCTTTTTTGAAATCACTTGGATCTAGTTGACCTTTATTTGCACGATAATGCTCAAATGTTAACTTTTCCTTTCTTATAATATCATTCTCATCAAGAATAAAATGTATATTAGAGTGTCTTACATTGGATAGTTGTTCTGTTTCAAACCAACAACTGATCGATCCATCGTATTCACCAATTTCAAATCTGAGTTTAAAGTCGGGATAGGCTGCCACGAATTCATCAATAGTTGACCCTAATCCTATGTTTTTGCTGGTCTTAAATTTGTCCGATATTATTTCAATGCTATACGAATCTAAGATCAATAGATCCTCGTCATTTTCTGAAACAACATATACATCCACTTCAAATGCGCCATTATCTGGATGCACCACAGTTTCAGTCTTTGTAGTAATCTTGTAGCCATCTGTTGGAGTTTTCTTCCCATCTACATATACAGCAAGGTCTTCACCTTTTATCGAATAACGTCCAGATGGAAACACACCTACATTTTGGCTTGTTATCAAATATTTTGGGTCAATATCTATCACTGGCTCAGCACTTGCTTGTGCGGGCACATCTTCTGCAACATCTATGGTTGACTCAACTGGCACAGTCACCTGAGTAAACGTGCTCCTATTCTTATCATCACCTAAGCCAAGCTGGCCAACATAATTCCCCCCTGTGCCGTAGAGCTTGCCACTATCTGTTAAGAGCAAGCTAGACAAACTGCCTCGAGATATGCTTACAACCTTGCCATCAATGTGCGCTGTATCTATTAGTGTGAATATGTTCCTATGTCTCTTAAAGCCAAGCCGACCATCTTCGCTATCCCCTGTGCCGTAGAGTTTGCCGCTATTTGTCAAGAGTAAGCCTGCCATTATTGATATAATCTTGCCATCAATGTGCGCTGTATCCACCTGAGTGAACGTGTTCCTATTCCTCCAATCGCCTAAGCCCAGCTGACCAATTTCATTATCCCCTGTCGCGTATAGCTTACCACTATCTGTCAAGAGGAGGCTATAAGTGCCAATTGCGGCTATGGATGCAATTTTATCAATGTGCGCTGTATCTATCAGCGTGAATGTGTTCCTATCCCTCCAATCGCCTAAGCCCAGCTGACCAAATCTATTATACCCTGTGCCGTAGAGTTTGCCGCTATCTGTCAAAAGGAGGCTGTGATGGTTACCAGCAAAGATCAATGTGGGCTTGCCATCAATGTGCGCTATATCCACCTGTGTGAATGTGTAACTGCCCTCTTCTTCGCCTAAGCCAAGCCCACCAATTTCATTACTCCCTGTCGCATAGAGCTTGCCACTATCTGTCAAGAGGAGGCTGTAATGGTATGTGGCAGCTATAGATATGATTTTGCCATCAATGTGCGCTGTATCCAGCTGTGTGAATGTGTACCTTATCTTTGTGTCACCTAAGCCAAGCTGACCAGATCTATTCAACCCTGTGCCGTAGAGCTTGCCACTATCAGTCAAGAGGAGGCTGTGGTCAGCAGCAGCTATGGATATAACTTTGCCATCAATATGCGCTGTATCCACCTGTGTGAGCGTGTACCTGCTGTCATCGTCGCCTAAGCCCAATTGACCAGTGGAATTATGCCCTGTGCCGTAGAGCTTGCCACTCTCTGTCAGAAGAAGGCCGTGGTCAATACCTGCCTCAATGATGCCGCAGTTTTGTGTGCAGAGATCTACTTCCACTGTGATATTGTCAATCCCTTTCGCTGTGCTGCAGGCTACAAGGGTGATCATGGCTAATAGCAAAGTAAAAAATTTCATACAGGCTTCCATTAGTTGCCCCTTATATAAGGGTATTTTAAGCTTAATAATAATATGCAAATCAATTTGAAGCGTGTCCGCCACAGCTACCAGAGCCACCACAGGCAGCAGCAGCTGGAAATAATGGCAGTTCATCTGCCATAAGCGCAGCAATAGCTTGCTTCACAGATGTCATCTCTTTGCCATAGAACACAGCCACACCTGACTGCTGGAATCCTGCTAGCGGGCGCATGCCCATACCACCAGAAATCAATGCTTGCACACCTTTATCTGCGAGAAAGCTAATAGGGGCAAGGCAATTTCCATGAGGAAGGCTGGGGATAACCTTCGATTCAGCTATTTTGCCATCTGCAATCTCTACAATGGTGTAAACATCGCAATGGCAAAAGTGACTGCTGACCTCAGCATCCATTCCGCCAGGGTTGCATGAAGGAACGGCTACGATTAAGTTATTCATTATCACTCCTCCTAATTATTGCAGCGCAAGCCTTGCAGCGGCTTTCACATGCACTTCTGTTGTGTCATATAGCGGCAGCGTGGCCTTTTTCACCAGCATGCCTATCTCTGTGCAGCCTAGTATCACGGCTTCTGCGCCAGCATCCTGCAATTTCGCTATAATCTCTTGATATTTTTGCGCCGATTCTTCTTTCACTATGCCTAAGCACAGCTCCTGAAAGATCACGTCGTTAATGATTTTTCTATCTGCCTCAGCAGGCACTAGCACATTCAGCCCAGCTGCTACCAGCTTACCTTTATAAAAATCCTGCTCCATTGTATATTGCGTGCCTAAAAGACCTATCTTTTGCAGGCCATCAGCCTTGATAGCAGCACAAGTGGCATCGGCTATGTGGATGAATGGGATATTTATGGCAGCTGTGATTTGATCGGCCACTTTGTGCATGGTGTTTGTTGCGAGGATTAAAAAATCTGCCCCAGCAACCTCGATAAGCTTGGCTTCTGCGGCTAGCTTGCTAGCGATCAAATCCCAATCAGCAGAGCGTTGCAGCGGCTCATATTCAGCAAAATCTACAGACGAGAGCAGTATGCGAGGGGAGGCCAAACCTCCCAGCGCTGTACTGATCTCGTTATTTAGACCTTCAATATAGTGAAGGGTTGATTGCAGGCTCATCCCGCCAAGTATGCCGATTTTTTGCATACAATCTAGTTCTTTGATTTATCAACAATTTTATTTTTGCCAATCCAGCTCATCATGCCACGAAGCTTCGCGCCCACTTCTTCTATTGGGTGCTCTTCGCCAAGGCGTGTGAGTGCGTTAAATTGTGGTCTGCCCATGCGGTTATCAGTCAGCCAGTTGCGAGCGAATACGCCTTCTTGGATTTCTCTCAAGATTTCTTGCATATTTTCTTTCACTTGTGGATCGATTACACGTGGGCCGCTCACCATATCTCCATACTGGGCAGTATTGGAGATAGAATAGCGCATGTTGGATATCCCACCTTCATAGAGCAGGTCTACAATCAGCTTCATCTCGTGCATGCACTCAAAATATGCCATCTCAGGCGCATAGCCAGCTTCCACAAGTGTTTCAAAGCCATATTTGATCAGCTGCACCACACCGCCGCAGAGCACAGCTTGCTCGCCGAAGAGGTCAGTCTCAGTTTCCTCGCGGAAATTAGTCTGGATAACGCCAGCCCTCGCGCCGCCAATAGCAGCAGCATAAGAAAGCGCCACTTCGATAGAATCGCCTGATGGGTCTTGATGCACAGCGATAAGGCATGGCACGCCGCCACCCTTCTGATACTCAGAGCGCACAGTGTGGCCAGGGCCTTTTGGCGCGATCATCATCACATTGACATCAGCAGGTGGGATGATTTGGTTAAATACTATGGCAAAGCCATGTGCAAAAGCCAGATAGTTGCCAGCGGAAAGGTTTGGCTCGATATCTTTTTTGTAGATATCGCCCTGTAACTCATCTGGAGTAAGGATCATCACAATATCGGCCCATTTAGTAGCTTCTGCCACTTCCATCACTTTCAGCCCAGCACCTTCAGCCTTTTTCCAAGATGGGCTTGACTTGCGCAGCCCAACAGCCACATCCACGCCCGAATCTTTCATATTGTTTGTGTGGCCATAGCCCTGGCTGCCATAGCCGATGACTGCCACCTTCTTTTTCTTGATTAACTCAAGGTTTGCGTCCTTTTCATAATAAATCTTCACGTATTTTGCCTCCTAGGAATCTATAAAGCGTTACATTAATGCAAATTTTAGCGCAATGCAAGCCATTAATACTATCGTGTGTTAGCTCAAAAATTATCGCCGTGTTGGCACTCTATATACTGAATCAAAGACATAATTAGCAATGCTGATGATGATTGACATGCCTATGGCTGTCCATAGCCCATCTACATACAGGCTATTCACCGCCCATGCAACAAAAAGCACTATCAGGCCATTGATTACAAAATATAATAGCCCGAACGACAGTAGCAGGAAGGGCAACGAAAGGAAGGTGATTATTGGCTTGATGAAGAAATTGCAGATTGCCAGCAGTATGGCGGCACCCACTAGGCCTATAATGCTATCTATATAGGCGTGCTTGAAGAGTGCCACGGCTAAGCCTAGGCCGATTATATTCACCAATATTCTGAAAGCTATGCCTATGGCTATATATTTATTCATAGATATTTTTTCACCTCTCTGTGATCGTGTATAATAGGGCTACCAAAGAGCACACTATTGAATGATATGAAGCGCACGCCAGCATCCTTGGCAGCAAAATAATCTGCCTCGCTATCACCTATAAATATACTCTCGGCTGTGCTCACGCCATAGTGCGCCATAATTTTCTGTGCGCCTTCGGGGTCTGGCTTGGGCGAGGCCACATCAGATGCCGTGATAACATATGGAAAGAAGCTTTCTATGTCATAATGATCAAGGTATTGCTTGATCGAATGCCCGCGATTGGTGCATATGGCGAGATGGCAGCTCTTAGCAAGCTCAGGAAGTGCTTCTAACACACCTTTTTCGAGCGGAGAAATAGCAATAAGCTCTTCCTGTGTGATATCTGGCACATAATTTAGCATAGCTTCAAGCTCTGCACCAGTTGCATAGCGCGAGAGCAGCTGCACATGTGTCAGCCCATAGGCAAGCTTGCCTAGCTCGCTGTGCTCCCAATCAATCAGCGGCAGATTAAATTTTGTAAAAACAGCATCATAATAGCAGTAAACAGCCCTATGGCTATCAACAAGCACACCATCAAAATCATATATTATCAACTTCGTTTGCATCAACAACCACTCCGAGCGTGAATAGTAGCATTTTATGCTTGTTATCGCAATAGTGTTTACAAATTAGTCTTAATTTTTGCTATTAGCTCAGCATATTCTTGATCTGCAAGATACTTTGGCGGGTTGACGGACATCTCAAATGTAGAGCCAAAAGTGTGTCCACCTGCCTGCTTAGGCACAATATGCACATGCAGATGAGGCAGGGTGTCTGAATACATGCCATAGTTCACTTTGGCTGGGTTCACTGTTTTTTGCACAGCCATGCCAACCTGCCTCATGTCTTCCATCAGCAGTGCTGCATTCTGACTTGTCAGCTCCACTAGCTCCACAGCATGTTCTTTGTAAGCAATGACACAGCGGCCAAAATAAGTCTGCTCCTTAAATAAATATAGCTTTGACACCCGCAAATCTGCTATATAAAGCATCAAACTATCTAGTTTTTCTTTATTCTTACAATATAGACAATTATCCATATGTGCCTCCTGAATGTGATGCTTAATTATACAATAAAATCATGCCACTGTCACTTAAATTCGCCCTATTCTCCTTCGGCGCAGGGGGTGACATAATTGAGCTTGCGGGCTACGCGCAGGGGCGGGGTCATATGCACTAACCTACCTAGGCTGTATCAAGCCTGTAGGAGCGGGTTTACCTCTATATTAATAAATGTATCCACGTCATTAGACTTGTCACGAAACAAGGCCTCGAATGCCAAGACCCATTCGCTTCGCTCAGGTGACAGCACACGTCATTGCGGCCTTGAGCCGCAATCCAGAATAAATCCAGTGTGGAGA
>JAITWL010000004.1 GCA_031285285.1 Deferribacteraceae bacterium
CAGCTGCTTGTTCGCTCTGGGATTGCGCTAAAATCTGCTGACAGAGCGGAAGATGAACCTATCGTAATCGCTGGGGGCTGCTGTGTACTGAATCCTGCGCCACTAGCTGATTTTATAGATGTATTCTTTATTGGTGAGATGGATACAGCGCTAGTGCCAGCTATGGAAGCATTATACGAGCTGCGTAAGTATGGTGCGTCACGCAGAGTGCAGCTTGAGCTATTGAATAGCTACCCATTCACTTATGTGCCGCAGCTTGATCCAGATAAGCGAGCCAAGCGTGAGATCTATAAAGACTTTTCCACAAGCAAGGCAAATACAGCGCCGCTAGTGCCGATGATGCCAGCCGTGCAAGATCGCGTAGTGGTGGAAATCTCGCGTGGCTGCACCAATGGCTGCCGCTTCTGTCAAGCAGGTATGATTTACCGCCCTGTGAGAGAGCGCGGAGTGGCTAATCTCTGCGAGCATGCTATATCATTGATTGATCAGACTGGCTATCGTGAATTATCGCTATTAAGCCTAGATAGCGGAGATTATACACAGATAGAGCCGCTATTGGATACGCTAAGCACAGTGATGACTGCTCGCAATGTATCAGTGGCGCTGCCATCGCTACGTGCTGAGACTGTGAACCCTGTGCTGCTTGATAAGATAAGCTCTGTGCGCAAGTCTGGCTTTACTATCGCCCCAGAGGCTGGCACGCAGCGCCTAAGAGATGCTATTAATAAGAATCTTACAGAGGAAGAAATCATCAATGCCGCTAGCTATGCTAAGCAGGCAGGATATAACGGCGTAAAGCTTTATTTTATGTGTGGTCTACCGCATGAGACAGATGAAGATATAGCGGGTATAGCTGATCTAGTCAAAAAGATTCGTGCAGCTGTCAAAAAGGGCTTTATGATTACCGTTTCGGTATCGAATTTTGTACCAAAGCCGCATACGCCCTTTGAGCGCTATGCTCAAGATAGTATAGAAGAGCTTAAACGCAAGCACATGATGCTAAAAGAGGCATTGAAACAGGATAAGGGTGTGAAGATTCGCTATCACGATGCATATACCAGTGCTATAGAGGCAGCCATCGCCAGAGGTAGCCGCAGCTTGGGGCTTGTGTTTGAAGAAGCGGTTAAACGTGGTATGTATCTTGATGCTTGGGGTGAATACTTTGATAAATTTGCTTGGCTAGCGCTATTTGAAGCCTGCGGGCAGCCTGTGGAAAGCATTGCAGGGCGTGTTTACGCTGATGATGCCACGCTGCCGTGGGCGGTGGTTGATTGCGGCATAGAGGCCACATGGCTGCAAAAAGAACGTGAACACGCCAGAGCTGCAGTGAGCACAGCCGACTGTCGCAAGGGCAATTGCTCTGCCTGTGGAGTCTGCGATTTCAAGAAAATCAAGAATACTGATGCCCCAGAGGGCTTTTATGCTGCGCCCACAAAGTCAGCAAGCTCCGCAGTGCATCAACGCTATGAGCTAGTATACGAGCGCTTTGGCGTGGCTTCGATGATGTCCGCCTTAGATACAGTGCGCATCTTTGCCCATATGCTCTTGGCCTGTGGCGTGCAGCTGAAATATAGCGAGGGCTTCAACCCACAGCCGCGATTGGTTTCGCTTGCTCCACTGCCTGTGGGCGTATCTGGCGAGCAAGAGCGCTTGCTGCTTGAAGCTTATGGCACTGTGGGTGCTGATTTGCTAAGTCGCTTGAATACACTTGCGCCAGAAGGCTTGCGAGTATTGAGCTTGCATAAAGCCGCATGGCCTAAGAATATGGCTGATTTCACTATGAATTTTGCTTTTGATAAGCCAAGTTTCGACTTTTTGACTACGGAATATGAAGCTGGGCGCGCCTCTTATGATAAACTTGATAAGAAGGGTGAGCCAAAAACTGTGAGCTTGCAGGATTATATCATAGGTATCGACCATGAAGCACACTGCGTGGCTGTTTCGGTCAGCAGCAAGGGTGGGTTTCACTTTCCTGAATTCTTCCGCAAGGCTGGCTATATAGGCTTTCCAGAGATTGTGCGCAAGGGTGTCAATAATGCAGGCTAGCCAGAAGCAGGCTATCAAAGCCTATCTTGAGCATCTGTATACTAAATATAACACAGCAGCCTATATAAAGACTGATCCTATAGTATTCCCACACACTTATGGTGGGAATCGCGAGTTTGTAGCCTTCACGGCGGCGATGTTTGCCTATGGCAATGTCAAAGCTATGCAGGGCTTTCTGGCGAGCTTCTTTGCCAATTGTGGCACAGATCCGCTAGACTTGAAGCCCAATAAAGCGCTAAAGTATCGTTTTCAAAGCGTAGCTGATGTGGATGCTTATTGCAGAGTGATGGGGCAGCTATATAGCGAGTATAAATCGCTAGAAAGCTTGTTCTATGGTGAAGCTAAGCCCGATCTAGCAGCTGGGATGGGCAAGATTCGCAGCTATTTTACCAACATGAGCCACGGCGTGAATTTTCTGTTGACCATGCCTGGTAAATCAGCTTCAAAACGGCTAACGATGTTTCTACGCTGGATGATCCGCAAGGATGACATTGATTTCGGCCTATGGCAATCATTTCGCCCTGTGCAGCTTTCCATGCCACTTGATGTGCATATCACGCGATTTTCTGAAAAAAATGGCATTATAGGCAGCGAAAAAGGCGCAAAGGCACTAGCGCTTGTGGATAGCTTCTTCCGCGAGTTGACACCCGAAGACCCCGCCAAATATGATTTTGCAATCACCCGCCTAGGCATTGCACATAAATGTCAGTATGCGCTAGATACTGCGTGTAATGACTGTGAAGAAAGGGGAATTTGCTTGTTTAAATGACTTATAGGAACGAAACAAGTCCCCTTCTTGTAGAAGGGGTGGATTGCGAAGCAAGACGGGGTAGTGATCCACAGCCTTTAGTCGTTGGTAATAGCTACGCATGTAGGCATTACAACTTATCGCATTAATTATAGCTACTAATTTATATTGTAATGCTTGCACCCATAATGCTAGCAATGATTTAAGGCTAAGGACTACACCGCCCTGCGGGCACCCCTTCCGCCGACGGGGACTTTTGACGGACTTTTGACGATCTTAAAAGCCCATCGCCTTTAGCTCTGCCACAAGATCCACATAAAATTCGCGAATATCGCTAAATTCGCCATTATCGCTGCTGATTGCGACTGTTCTATGGCGCAAGTCGATCAGATCCGCGTGTGATATGCCGCGGCTTGCCTGCGAGCGCAACACTCCGCGAAAATTTGCCCATGCGGCCGATTTTGGCGTGACAAGGCCATCATTTTCGCCTTCTACCAAGCTGACAAATACATTTGGCCAGAGCAGCAGCCAATCGCTAAACGAATTTTTCATCACGGCAGCATAGCTCTGATAGTATACGTCAGCCGCATCAGGCGTTCGCTTGTTGAAAGCTTGCATATATGCTGTTGAAAATTGGCGGCAGGTATAGAAAAAATTTGGCTCAGTATCACCCAATAGCCAAAAAATCAAGTTTACAACTCGTGCGGTCGCGCGAAAAGCAGCTGTAGGTAGCCGTAGCAGCGGGGTCATTGTTTTGCAACCGTGATGTGGTGAGCCTATAGTTGTGAGGCTGGCTACACGATTAGCCATACCCATAGTGGATATCATGCAGCGAGCGTCCAGACCGCCCTTGGAATGGGCGATAATATTAACTTTTTTGCAATTAGTTTCCATTAGGATTTGGCTAAGCCTATCTTTCAGCATGCCAGCATTGTATTCGATGCTCGCCCAGCCATCTTGCTGGCCATAATAGATCGTTGCGCCATTTGTCTCTAGCGTTTCGGGTATCCGCCCCCAGTATCTGAAGCGCTCACTATCTCGGTGTCCCACGCCATGTATCAGCAAGAGTGGGTATTTAGTGCGGCAGGTATCTATCATAAAATTTGCTCACCTCAGCTCAGGGTATTGGCTGCCCATTTCCCAAATATTTGTGAAATCCCAGCCAAATTCATTTATAAAAGTATTTTGGTCAGCCATATCGCTGGTGGTGATTTCTAGGCCAAAGCTTTTATCTATTCCATCCCTATTCATAATATCCTCAGCCAAGTCTCCTTCGCCTAATACAACAGCACTGCTTATCTTGCTGGAGCTTATATTGACATTGACATCGCCATATACATGCCCTATGCCATAGTTTCTCTTGTTGCCTGATATTGTACCATCAATGATGACAGAGCCTGTGATGTTTATGTTATCAGCAATGACATCTACCCTAGCAATAAAGCCTGCAGCAACGCTCAGCAATAAATTCACACGTTTGTCCGCACTTATATATGTAGTGCTTGTCAAATTTCCTGCGCTATAGCAATTTATAATAGAAGTACCATCACGGCTTTCACCTGCAAAAGCAGCAACCACTGCGCCTTTTACATCTCCACGATAGAATGAGTTTAAAAAATCAGCCATAGCATAGCCAGCAAAGCCGCCAGCTCTAACAGCATTTGTTGTAACATTAAGTTTCACTGATGAGCCAATCACATCGCCATACAGCTCACCAGCAAGCCCACCAACGAAGAGATCCCCATCAATATTTACATTTAGCTCATTGCCAATGATATGCACATTCTTGATAGTGGAGCCACTTATGACGCCTGCAAGCGCGCCAATACGAAATTTGTCGTTGTCATTTTTGTGGTGTATTTTTTGTGTTTGTATATCAATTGTCAAATTTTCAATCACTGCATCTTCGATCTTAGCAAATAAGCCAGCATATCCAGTTTTATCAGACAATTGCTCTATAGTGATAGTCTGCCCATTGCCATCAAATTTGCCTGAGAAACCAGTTCCTTGATAGCGACAGTCTCTATCACTACAGCCTATGGGCTGCCACATGCCTGTAAGCGTGCCACTATCAATTAATTTATAAGAGGCATCTAGCGGATAGCGTGAGTTAATACCTATTTCTTTAAGCTCTGTATAGCTAATCTCAATAAAATAAGTAGGATTTGTCAAAAATTGCCTTTTTTCCTCTAAATAATTATTGATATTCTTAATAAATTTTGTTTTATCTTCATTATAAAGCCTTTTTATTGCAGGCTTGGAATAATTTAAAAATGCTGACACGGCGTCTATCTTATCTTGTTCGTCCTGCTCGCTTTCTAATATCAGTTTAAGCTTTGTTAATGTGAGTAGGTCAAGGAATCTGATAGGGCTATCGCTTGACTGCAATAAGTCGGCAATATTTGGCAAGCCTGTCATCTCTGCAAACGCTGCTATAAATGGCTGCTCTGTGACAAATAGCTCTGCCTGCATTGCCTCAAAATTTCTCAAAGCATAGCTCACAAATTCATAATCACCAAAAATATATGAAACATCATTGCTTGCATAAATATAGTATGAGTTTGTGTCATAATAAATTGCATTTGCAGAGTGCGCAATAGCTGAGCTGGAATCCGTTGGCCAAATTACCAAAGCTGTGGTGGTAGAGGGCACTGAGGATGTGATCATACCCACCTCAGATTGCACCTCAACGAGCTGAAAATTAAAGAAGGCGAACTTATCTAAAGGGCCTCGAAACTCGCTATAGCGCTCTCCATCAGAGAAATACGCATCTGATTCAATTTTCTTTTCCTGAAAATATGTAGGATTGCTTACAGAGAAGCGAACATCATCGTAAAACCCCATCTCTATATCTAGCTGACATGGCGTGGTGCAGCTTTTATCAGCTGTGCCATATGGATTATCTGATGTAACTATAACATTGACATTTGAGTCAAAGTAGAATGTTTGCACTTCTCCAGCACCTGCACAGGCTGTCATGATGCAAGCGCACAATAGACAAATAATTCGCCACATATCTATCATAAAATTTGCTCACCTCAGCTCAGGATATTGGCTGCCCATTTCCCAAATATTTGTGAAATCCCAGCCAAATTCATTTATGTAAGTGTTGGGGTCTGTCATATCGCTAGTGGTGATAGCTAGACCAGTGCTTTTTTTAGTCTCATAATGATCAAGATCTATAACCAACACTTTGCCTGTGCCTAGGGCTACGGCATGGCTTGCCTTGCTAGAATCTATGTCAATATCATCATACTCATAATGTGCTGAGCCTATCGCATAGTCTCTATATTCACCAGAGATTGTGCCATCTATAATAAGGGAATTTTTGATCTTGATATCACCAGAACTTGCGACAAAGCCAGCTGATATGCCATTGCTGGCTACATTTCCAGCACTATAGCAATTTAGAAAGGAGACGCCACCGCCAGCGCCTACAAAGGCAGCAACTTCTGCTTTCGATCCATATTCGCTTGTGCCTGTAGCTGCTATATTGCCACGATAAAATGAATCTGTATAACTGGCATCATATGCATGGAATTGCTCTATTTTAATAGTTTGCCCATTGCCATCTAAGATGCCTGTGAAAGGTCTGGCTGTGCCGCTATCAATTAACTTATATGAGCCATCCAGCGGATAGCTTGGGTTTCTGCCTATTTCTTTAAGCTCAGCATAGCTAATATCAATAGCAGTGCATGAAGGCACCACAACATTAAGTGGTTGCACTCTTGACGCAGCACAGGCCGTTACAATGCACGTTAATAGCAGGCATATTGCCAGCTTATACAATCTCATAAAATCACGCTTCTAAATCCAAATTTTTGCCTGTATCTCCAGAAGAAGGGCGTTTCTTCTTCTCTTCTTGCTCTTTCTTTGTTTTCTTGTCCACTTTTCGCGCAGTCTCAGCCTTGCCTAGCTGCTGCACTGTACTTAAATTCTTTTGCACCTGCTCTTGTACCACGGCAGTGGTCGCCAGTTGGTTATTTTCGGCCATGCGGCCTTGGGCGTCGGCGATCTTCTCTGTGATAACTGAGCTGGAAATTACTGTTGTTATGCCGTTTACCATAGTTGAGTACCCCCATAACAACCTATCGGCAAAATATACGAAAGAATCAACTTTTTAACAGAATAGGGCAATAATGGCATTGGATTGATGCGGGCAAGCAAAGTCGCTCGCCCCTGCACCAGAAAGAATGTTCATGCGTCAACGCAATTATAATGTATTAAATATGCTGTATATTTCATCCTTTGTAGCAATGCTTTCACAGAATGCTGTTGCAGCTCCTGCTGCTGCGCCAAGGTTTATTGCTTTTTGATAGTCGCCATGTTTTAGCCAGCCAGCAATGAAGCCTGCGGTCATGGCATCACCCGCACCCACAGTATTCACAACTGTTCCACGTATCCTTTGCGCTCTAAACATCTTATGATCTTCTGTCACAAGGATAGCACCATCAGATCCCATTGATACCAGCACATTGCGTGCACCTTCTTTCTGAAGAGTCTCCGCCAAGCGCACCACATCATCGCTAGTGCTGACGAACTGCCCAAATAGCTCGCCTAGCTCTTCCTTATTTGGCTTAATCAGGAATGGCTTATATTTCAGCGTGCTGCGTAGTAGCTTGCCAGTGGCGTCAATGGCGCAATTGATTGGCCGTGATGAGATGCGGCGCAGTATTGTCTCATAGATATTTGACGGAAGCGCTTTCGGCACGCTGCCTGATACCACAAGGTAATCATCATCATGAAGCTTCTCTATCTGCTTGTAGAAAGCATTTAGCGATGGTGTATCAATATCACAACCGCTAGCATTGATATCGGTCTCAGTGCCATCTTGCGGCCTAATCTTGACATTAACGCGCGAATTGCCCGCAGCTATATGCACAAATTTAGATTGAATGCCTAATTCCTTCACTAGACGCTCGATCTCGTTGCCAGTGAAGCCAGCCACGAAGCCTAGAGCGACATTAGGAACATCAAGCCTTGTTAATACATTGGAAACATTGATGCCCTTGCCTCCAGGATAAAACGCCTCTTCGTAAGAGCGTTGGATATTGTCGCTACGCAGGGTCTCAAGATGAAGAGTGTAGTCAAG
>JAITWL010000005.1 GCA_031285285.1 Deferribacteraceae bacterium
ATCCTTTCTGGCAGCCCATTCAGCGCCCACACAGAGAAAGCGCCGATGATCAGCGAAGAGGTTTTCGATCTTGGCATCCCTATGCTTGGCATTTGCTATGGCATACAGCTAATGGCAATGATGTTTGGTGGGGAAGTTGGCCCATCTAAGGAAAATGGTGACCGCAAGAGCAAAGTCACTGTAGCTACGCCATATAAGCTTTTCACAGGCTGCGATAGAGATTTGGAAGTGTGGATGAGCCATAGCGACTTGGTGACAAAAGTGCCGCGCGGATTTTCGGCTATAGCATCGGCAGATGAAGTGCCTATAGCGGCAATTCGTCATAATAGTAAAGAGATATACGGCCTGCAATTTCACCCAGAAGTGGCGCACACAGATGGCGGCAAGAAGGTGCTCAAAAACTTCACTCACAATATTTGTGGTTGCAAGGGTAATTGGACGATTAGAAGCTTCGTAAACGAAGAGATAGAGCGCATTCGTGATATGGTGGGTAAGAAGCGTGTGCTTTGTGGCCTATCTGGCGGGGTGGATTCGGCTGTGACAGCAGCACTTATCCAAAAAGCCATAGGCGAGCAGCTCACTTGCGTATTTGTAGATACTGGCCTGATGCGCCTTAATGAAGGCAAAATGGTGGAAGAAGTGTTCACTGAGCAGTTTAAGACTGACTTGGTGCACGTAGATGCTGAGGCACGCTTCATGGAAGCACTCAAGGGTGTTACCGATCCAGAAGAGAAGCGCAAGATCATTGGTGAGCTTTTTGTGCGTATATTTGAGGAAGAAGCGGCTAAGCGCAAGGGTGAGTTTGATTTCCTCGCGCAAGGCACGATTTATCCTGATGTTATAGAGTCATTCTCGGTGCGTGGCGCTGCAGCCACCATCAAGAGCCATCATAATGTGGGCGGCCTGCCAAAAAATATGAAGTTTCAGCTGCTTGAGCCGCTACGTGAGCTTTTTAAAGATGAAGTGCGCAAAGTGGGCGTGGAGCTTGGCTTGAGCGAAAGTCTTGTCTATAGACACCCATTCCCAGGCCCTGGCCTGGCTGTGCGCATACTGGGCGAAGTGACCAAAGAAAAATGCGACACTCTGCGCCATGCGGATTTCATAGCTATAGAAGAATTGGAGAAGCATGGTGTGTATCATAACGTGTGGCAGGCATTCTGCGTGCTTCTACCAGTGAAAACAGTGGGTGTGCGCCGCGAAGAGCGCAGCTATGAAAATGTGGCTGTATTCCGCGCTGTGACGAGCATAGATGCTATGACGGCAGATTGGGCGCGGCTGCCTTATGATGTGCTTGATGCGATATCGCAGCGCATAATAAACGAAGTGCCACATATCAACAGGCTGGTGTACGATATCAGCTCCAAGCCGCCTGCAACGATTGAGTGGGAATAGTATTAGGCTTAGCTTATGGAAAATCATTGGAACAATAATGGCCCTGCAACATATACAGAGCAAGATATTAGCGATGCTATAGCTGCAGGGGCTTTCACTGAGGATGCGGCGCGCAGCCTGCGGGAATATGTTGCAGGCCAACGCCAAAGCATGGCAGCAGAGCCTGAAAACCTACTTGCGAAGCCCGCGAGCTCAATAGCAGATGAAGAAAACTTCCGCCTAGTGGGTGGTTTCAATGATATATTTGTTGCATTAGCCTCTATTATGTTTCTTGGGGCATTTTCTTGGTTGCTGCCTACTGATGTTGCAGGTTTGCTGGTGGCTGCGTTTGCATGGGTGCTTGCGGAATACTTTGTGCGGCGCAAGCACTTGGCTCTGACTGCGATATTGCTACTTATTAGCTATATGGGTGGTGTGTTCTTTGCCTCCTGTTCGTTTTTGATTTCATTGTCTAGCGAAGGAAGCGAGCTTGTGCCTTCGCCAGGACAGGTTGCCATTAGTGCTGCTATTGTCGCAGGGGCAACTGCGCTGCATTGGCGGCGCTTCCATGTGCCTATCACCATCGCGGGTGCAGTGGCAGCCTGTGCGGGCATGTTGATAGCTGGCGTTATGTCACTAACGGATAGCAATGAGGTTGTGCTCGCCTTTATGCTGTTGTTTTGCGGCGTATTTGTATTTGTGCTTGCTATGCAATTTGATAGCAAAGATCCGCATCGTCGCACGCGCAAGTCTGATATAGCTTTCTGGCTGCACCTCTTGGCATCTCCAATGCTGGTGCACCCTATATTTTTCTTTATGGGTGTTTTTGATGATTCCATCACATTTGCACATGCAATTGTGATTATAGCCATCTATATTGTGATGGCTTTTGTATCAGTCTGTGTAGATCGCCGTGCAATGATGGTTTCGTCACTTGCATATGTGATCTATGCATTCAATTTTATTATTTCGGAGTATGGCGCACTTGATATAGGCATAGCTCTTGCTGCATTGATAATAGGCACAGCGCTGCTATCGCTATCCGCGCTGTGGCAGCCCATACGTGCTTTTATTGTGCGCAAGCTGCCGCCACATGTGCAAGAGAAGCTGCCTACGGTGTAGCAGTGCTCTTGATATAGTTCACAGCCTCAATGGCGATTTCCCTTGATTTGATGCGCACAGAGCTTTCTGCGTTGCGTTTGAGCGCACTATACGTGTAGTTATGGCTGCCAATGTACGTGATTTCGTCATCCAACACGAATAGCTTTGTGTGCAAACGGCGTTGAGGATCATCATAGATCACAGTTGCGCCTGCTTCTTCAAGCACTTTGCCTGTCGGTTCGTTATATTTGGCGCTAAAATCATCTTTGCCTTCGCCCACATCCATCAAGATATAGACGCTTACACCTCTGGAAAGCGCATCTACCATTGAGTCTAAAATCAGTTTTGTGGTGTCGTTATTTTCGCCATCAGTTTTGAACATATAGATGGAGCAGACGATGGAGCTTTCCGCATTTGCTATATCATGCACTAGCATTGGCAAAAATTCATCATCTGCGATGAAATCCACACCAGCAGTGTGCTCCCTTGGTGCCGCGGCAATATTTGCCACCACTACAAACACTATCAGCGCTACCAATGTGCTTGCTATGATTATGCGTTTTTTTAATCCCATGATATCAGCACCTCTTGGGTGATAGCATTGCGCACGGCATCCCGTCCATCGCCTGTAGTGGCGGAAAAGTGGATCAGCTGCTCCACAGGTATGCCCGTATCCTTAGATATGCGCACTTTGTTATTCAGAAGCTGGTTTTTGGAGAGCTTATCGGATTTTGTAAGTACTATACATGGCGCAATATTATAGCGTAGCAGCAGATCATAGAGCGTGGCCTCTTCTTCCTCAAAGCTGCGACGAATATCCACAAGGATTAAGCACATTGCCAAATTTTTGCGAGTCTGGAAGTATCCATCCAGCAGACGTCCCCACTTGCTCGTCTCGGCCTTAGATACAGCAGCATAGCCATAGCCAGGCAAATCGACAAACATGGCTTGATCATTGATATTAAAGAAGTTTAATAGGCGTGTTTTTCCAGGCGTCTTCCCTGTTTTCACAAGCTGCTTACGCTCAAGCAGCTTATTCATGAGTGAAGACTTGCCCACATTGCTGCGCCCTGCGAAGGCCACCTCAGGATAAAGCGGCGGGGGTAGCTGCTTGATATCCGCTACTGATATAAAAAAGCTTGATTGCATTGATCTGGCCTCCTAATAGCTACTTATAGCATAATCTAAACCATGCTTGCAAGAACAAGCCCCACAATAGACTTGTCACGAAACAAGTCCCCTTCTTGTAGAAGGGGTGGATTGCGAAGCAAGACGGGGTAGTGATCCGCAGCATTTAGCCATTGGTAATAGCTATGCATGTAGGCATTACAACTTATTGCATTAATTATGGCTACTAATTTATATTGTAATGCTTGCACGCATAATGATAGCGATGGTTTAAGGCTAAGGAGTCACTACCCCGCCCTGCGGGCGCCCCTT
>JAITWL010000088.1 GCA_031285285.1 Deferribacteraceae bacterium
CACCATGGTTGAATAAGTGGAAAAAGCAACAGATTCAAATTATGCTTAATGGTTCTTATGTTTCGTTGTTTGATGTGGTGCAACAATGCAGACAATATGATGACTTCTTGATTTTGCTCACAGATGGCTTTGAGCTCCATAGAATATTCCCAAATATGAAAAGCAAAGCCGAATATTTACAATTGGCTCAAAGTGTGCCCATAAAAGAAGTTTTTAAAGATTTAAATATTCCTCCTGGCATTATAGACGCTAATATCTATAACTTTTCTCAAATACCATATACAATAATTTCCAATGCAACATATAATTATACCAATAATACCAATGAAGACTTACACAGCTTCTTGCAATCTGTATGTCAAGAATTTAGATCCTTTATATCGTCAATAACATTATTTGCTGATAATATATTGAAATTAAAGCATATTTATGGTCTTAATATTTATATAGATGGCATTAAAACTATAGATAATATAACAATACGACCAATAACTGATAGTGATAAACAATTTTTAGATTTAACTAGCAATCCTGTGTTTGCTGCACCTTGCTCTTCTTTGGCAATATTTGAAAATGAGGAAAAGTTCCCATTAGATGCACTTATATCCAAATCAGGTAAGGTAAACAGGAATATTGTGCAGTTTGATAGGACTATTCTATTTGCAAAAATTGCGGTAGCCATTACACTAGCATACTCTGATTTACATTCAGATTTTACACCAGTTCAAGAAGTCTTTGCATTTACTCGACATCCATTTTGCTCATCAAATCAAAAACAAAGTGTTAAAGACTGCCGCAGAATAACAATCAACGATGATGTTATATCTCGAGCAAGCAAATATCTGAAACAACTCAATAGCTTATCAGAAGATGTCATAAATTCGTTAATTATTGCGATGAAACGCTTATTATCAGCAAAAGTGCATACGATTGATGCTATAGACGCATTCATTGATGCTGCAATAGTGTGGGAGAGCTTATTGGGTTCAAAAGAAGAAGAATTTGCAACAGCAATTCACTTAATGGGAATTGCGAAGAAAGAAGATGTAAAGCGACTTTATAAATTACGTTCTCAAATAGTCCATGGTAACCCTAAAATAGGAAGTATTAATTTAGCAAAGCGCAATAGCATATCAAATTTAACACCTGATAGCATATCATCTATGCTTGATGATTTGCAAAAAACCATAAAAATCGCAATGGAAGTATTTAAGTATGTGATAACTGATGAGGAGTTGAAGCAAGAATCTAGCTCAGAGGAAAGAGTGAAGTGTGTTTTGCAAAAACTGCCATTTGGGTGCATATCTTCTGCTCAAGAATAGACTTTTTCCTTCTCCGACATTTTGATATTTCGTGAGCAATCCATACTCATCCTGTTTTGACTTACCAACACAGGAAATATTCACCCACTCGCTAATCATTATTATAACTACAAAATAGAATTTTATGTGAGGTAATCAAATGGCACTTGAGCAATGCTTGAAAACGCTTGATGATATTATCACTCAACCAAGCGAATATGATGAATGGTGGAAAGCATCAACTAATGGCTTACAAGCAGGACGTGACGCATTTGCAAAAGGCGAACGAAATAAAGATATGCTAAGATACATCATGGAAACTGCCTATAGAAACTGTGGTGGCTTGTATGAGCAGGGCTGGGATGCTTTTATGGATACATTCTTTGATATAACTGATTTATAAATAAATAACCAATATTAAAAGCCTTTTGCTCTCATTTTATATATTATATATGGGCTATCATTAGGGGGAACGCATTTTATAGCGAACAAAAGAAACAGGGGATAATCCCATCAGGGATTAATCTTAGCTGTCGTGTAACTGTTTGGCGAGTAGATATTTTAGAACAAATCTTGAAAAGATATGAAAATGGCGAAGCCATTTGAAATAAACTATCAATCCGACATCCCCGACTCCTGACTCTTCACCATCGGAGAGCTAAATTTAGACTAGATAAGGCTATCCGACACTTCCGACAACAAAACTTGATATTGGAGCGTAATTTATGTTATAAGCAACTCTACGAGAATGCGGGCTATTGCAGAGCAGAAACAAGCTTAAATTTTGGAGCATACAAATGGAAGCATTAAAAGCAGCATTTAACCAAGAAATGCGTGAACTATACCAAAAGATGTCGGCAGTTGGATATACTTCTAGCCGTTTCTTGCAAATGATAAATGATGCTGATGGTGGATATGGGTATGGAGCTGCAAAAAGGCTGGTATCGACTATGTCTGCTGGCTTTGTTAAACTTCATTCACTTGGACATTTGGAGCTTTCTGTTGAAGCATATGTTCTGAAAAGTGAGTATAATAGCCTCTTTAATGATAATGAACGACAGGTCTGTCGAGACAGATTAGAACAATGTGGATATAAATTCTGAATAATCAAGCAGATACACACAAAATTGTGCCTGTAGTACTCTTGATAGTACCGAAAGAAAATCAAATTGAAAATATTGCGTCAACACGGGCTTTTAAGTATCTATTCAACCCCCTCCACCTCCATTAAAAAACTCCTTGATGACCAAGGAGTTTTTCTATTGATATTCACAGCATATTGCGTTGCGAATGCCTATTCGCCAATCAATTGCCCATCTTCATCGTATCTTTTGGTTGGTTGAGTCTGCTGACCACCCTCCCAGTAGGATTCGGACTTTAGAATCCCGCTATCATAGTACTCTTTGCTGATGCCATCTAGCTCACCATTTTTGTAGTTGGCTTCCACTTTCAGTTGACCATTTTCGTAGTATAGTTTACTTAGCCCCTCTTCCTTGCACGAATCCTCTTCTTGGCAGCCAGCGAAGTAGGTTTCGGCACTTAGCTGACCATTTTCATAGTATTCCTTGGTTAGCCCCTGCACGCCAATTTCAGGAAATTCAGCTTCCACTTTTAGCTGTCCATTCTGATAGTAATGTTTAGTTGGTCCTTGTCGTTGATTGCTGTTCCACGAGCTTTCCACGTCCAATTGCCCGTCCTCATAGAACCATAGGGCGTAACCGTGAAATTTGCCATCCTTGAGACTGTATTTGTTTCTCAAAGCTCCGCTATCGTAAAAGTCACAAGCGATGCCACTGATTGGTAGCCCTGCTATTGTGTACTCATCCGGTTCGTCGCCATTGTCATCGGGATCTACATCAAAGTCATTTTCATAATATTGGCACTCTTCTGTTGTTGGTTCAAAGCTGATATTTTTGCCAGCACACGCCCAACACAACGCAAGTAGACAAACGCAAAGAATATATTTCATCTTTTCCTCCTTTTTCTGTCAAATATCAGCATATCAATCAGCAAGAGTCCTACACCTGTGGTGATGTAGACATCGGCTACATTGAATGTATACCAGTGAAAATCTTTGAAATAAAAATCTAAAAAATCCACCACCATTCCCACACGGATGCGGTCGATCAGGTTGCCCATAGCACCAGCAATGATCATCGTGTAGGCAACGCTGCGCAGCACAAAAGCATATTCCTTGCGCAGCATCCATAGTATCAGCACCACCGCCACCAGCGTGACAGCCACGAAGAAAATCTGACGAAAGGTCTCAGACTGGGTGTTGAATATCCCAAACGCCGCACCGGGATTGAGCACATAGGTGAGGTTAAAGAGGTTTGGGATCACCTCCACCGAGTCAAAAAGCTTAAAATTTGCCTGCACAGCGAGCTTGCTTGCCTGATCGGCAATGGTCAATGCAATAAACGCAAACAATAATATAAATTTTCTCATTGCTAGTTCATTCCAGCTATCACGCCTGCGCAACGCTCGCACAGGTCTGCATGGTCAGCATTTTTGCCCACTGTTGCGTCATGCGTCCAGCAGCGGGCGCACTTTTCAGCGGCTGATGGTGACACAAGCACCGTCACATCACCCTCTTCATTGGCTATACCGCCATTGACGCTAGCAAGATCAACCACTTCCACCTCAGAGACGATCAAGAATCTTGATAAACCTTCGTCCAGCTCTGGCATAGCAACTTTCAGCCCTATCACAACCTTAGCATCCAGTGGGTGACCGATCACCTTAGCCGCCCGCGACAGCTCCAATGCCTTGTTTACAGCTTTACGCACGTGTAAAAGCTTGTCAAACTTAGCTTCCAGCGCAGTGTCGCTATATTTTGTAGCCTCAGGAAAAAGCTCCTCAAACACGAATTCGCTTTTACCATTTGACTTATCAAGCGGGCTGCCGCTCCATGTTGGCAAGTGTTCCCACACCTCATCCGCTGTGAAAGATAGCACTGGCGACATCACTGTTGCCATTTCCTTTGCCAGTGTGAACATCGCCGTCTGCGCACTTCTGCGTTCC
>JAITWL010000091.1 GCA_031285285.1 Deferribacteraceae bacterium
ACAAAATTTTCTTGCTAGTCAGGTGGATAAAGGCTAGGTAATTGTGCTAATGCCTTTCTGGCGTAGGGGCGAGCGACCCGCTCGCCCGCATTAATCCAATGGGACAATATTGCGGGCAATGCCCGCACGGGCGATCGACTCGGTCGCCCTACAAAGCAATTCAAGAGATAAACTATTTCAGTATCTCTATCCCTGGCAAAGTGCCATATTCTAAGAATTCCAGCGATGCACCGCCACCTGTGGATATATGCGAAACCTTGTCAGCCATACCCGATTGGTTGATTGCTGCCACAGAATCGCCGCCACCCACGACTGTTATCGCATCCTTGAGGCTCGCCAGTGCTTTAGCCACTGAGAATGTGCCATTAGCATAGGCTGGGTTTTCAAAAACGCCCATAGGCCCATTCCAGAGCACTGTCTTGGCGCTCATCAGTGCGCTAGCGTAGGCCATAGCAGTCTTGCTGCCTATATCGAGCCCCATCATGCCATCTGGGATATCCACGCCAGCTGCATAGTCAGCCGCGCCATTGAATTCAGCTGATATCAGGTGATCAAGTGGCAGAAGGATCTGGGTATTTTTCTCAGAAGCCTTTTGCAGCACTCGTTTCACAGTGTCCATCTGGTCGTTTTCCACCATAGATGTGCCTATTGTGTGGCCTTGAAATTTAAGGAAGGTATAGGCCATAGCTCCGCCGATCAGGATTGTGTCAGCTTTAGATAGCAGGCTCTCGATCACGCCTATCTTATCGCTAATCTTTGCCCCGCCGATGATTGCCACGAATGGGTGCTCAGGGCTGGAGACTATCTTATCAAACCATTTTGCTTCTTTCTCAATGAGGAAGCCTGCGGCTTTTTCTTTGACAATTGCTGGCACGCCATATACGGAAGCGTGTTTGCGGTGGCAAGCGCCGAAGGCATCATTCACATACACATCATAGCCGCTGGCTAGCTGTTTGGTGAATTCTGGATCGTTAGCTTCCTCGCCTTTATAGAAGCGTACATTTTCGAGAAGCAGCACTGTGCCAGCGCTTTGCTTATCGCGAGCTGCTTTCACAGCATCACCAATGCAGTCTTCCACAAATTGCGCCTTGAAATAGCCTTTGCTATTGATATAATCAGCCACTGGCTTGAGGGTATACTTGAGATTTTTTTCGCCTTTAGGACGGCCAAAATGCGCCACTATTGACACAAGTCCACCCTGATCCACAAGATGTGTAATTGTTTTTAGCGCTTCTTTTATCCGTGTATCGTCGGTGACAGCGCCATCTTTTGTGGGAACGTTAAAATCGACCCGTAGCAATACTTTTTTACCTTTTACATTGATATCTTTTAAAGTTTTTAGCATATTATAAACCCCCTGATTAGTAAAAAGCCCTCGCTTTCACGAGGGCATGTTTTAAATAAAACTTAGATTACGAAACCCTATAGAACTTTTGTCAACAGCTCTGCAGCGCGTGAAGAATAGCCCCACTCGTTGTCATACCAAGAGCATACTCTCAGCATGTTGCCTTGCATAACGGCTGTCAGTGCGGCATCAACGTTAGATGAGTGTGCATCGCCATTGAAATCTTTTGACACGAGCTCTTCTTCAACGAACGCCAGTATGCCTTTCAATGGGCCTTCTGCTGCTTTTTTCAACACAGCATTCACTTCCTCAGCTGTAACGTTTTTCTTCAGGTTGCAGACGAAGTCTACAATGCTGACGTTTGGCGTTGGGACGCGGATAGATGTGCCATCTAGCTTGCCTTTCAGCTCAGGGATAACCACACCTACAGCCTTTGCAGCGCCAGTCGAAGTAGGGATCATTGATTGAGCAGCAGCTCTTGCGCGGCGCAGGTCTTTGTGTGGCAGGTCAAGGATACGCTGATCGTTAGTGTACGAGTGGATTGTGTTCATCAAGCCATGCTCAATGCCAAAGTTGTCATTGATAAGCTTCACGATAGGCGCAAGGCAGTTGGTTGTGCAGCTTGCGTTAGAGATTACATCGTGTTTAGCTTTGTCATATTTATCGTCATTAACACCGATAACAAGCATCAGGTCTGCATCGCCTGATGGGGCAGAGATGATGACTTTTTTAGCGCCAGCAGTGAGGTGCATAGCAGCTTGCTCACGTTTAGTGAATAGTCCTGTAGATTCCAGCACAACATCTGCGCCGATACTGCCCCAAGGCAGATTTTTTGGATCGCGCTCAGCAAGAATTTTGATTTTTTTGCCATTTACAGATATGAAATCGTCACCATGTGAAATTTCGGCATTCATGATGCCATGAACAGAGTCATATTTCAATAGGTGTGCCAGTGTAGCTGGGTCAGTGAGGTCGTTAATTGCGAGCACTTCCACTGGTAAGTTGCGAGCGATAATAGAACGCAGAACGCATCTGCCGATTCTTCCGAAACCGTTAATAGCTACTTTTGTTGCCATTTTTTAAACTCCTATAATAAAAAAAATTATGACGTTTATGCTTCCTCGAACACGTCTGTAGGCGCACCGCAATCAGGGCAAACCCAATCGGATGGCAAGTCTTTGAAAGCAGTACCTGGCTTAACCCCATTATCAGGATCGCCTTTTTCTGGATCATAGATGTAACCACACACAGTGCACACATACTTTTTCATTGTTCTCTCCTATATCAGATTTACAGTTAGAATAAATCAGTTATAAAAAAAAAGCAAGCAGATTGCAACGAAATTTGCAATTTCACAAAAGGTGCATATCTGCTCCCTCAGTCTACAATCCTTTCAATTTCTCATCCCAATAAGCCTTATGCTGCGGCATGCGTGCACTTGCTTCGGTATATATGCGCTTTAGCTCGGCTTTATCGCCTTTGCGTGTCATCAAATCCGCCATCATAATGAGTGAAGCATTGTATACATCGCCATCTTCAGGCTTGATGCGCTCTAGCTTCTTTGTGGCGCGCAGATAGCGACCGGCATAGATTGCATCGCGAGCTGCGTCTAAGAGCACAACGGCTGGATTATCCATACCATCCACTGGCGAGCCTTGCGGACAGTCCATAGCGATTGTCTCATCCCGCAACGCCTCTATCTTGGCTCTGTCAATCTTCTTATCCTGAATCTTTACTATCACCTTGGCATAATCAAAGATGCCATAAAGGATAGC
>JAITWL010000140.1 GCA_031285285.1 Deferribacteraceae bacterium
CGCCAATATCGCCATACGCAGATATCAATGCGCTAGTGGCATTTGCCTTTGCGAGGATTAAGCTTGCGCTATCCTCAGGCATGCTGTCATATAGCGCACGAGCAGATTCAATCATGCTGGTGTCAGCATATTGCCCTATCAAGAGGTGGGCAGTCTCGCCCTTTATCTCTGCAAACTCATCGCTATAGGGCATGCTATCATACATTGCGCAAGCGGCAGCAATATTGCCTGCTATGCAATAGCTGCTCATCAATAGCCAAGCAGTATCCCTCTTTGTTTCTGCAATAAGTTCAGTGCTCTCATCTGTTGTGCCGCTAATAGGCATGCTATCAAACAGCTCACGAGCAAAGTCAAAGTTATCTGAATCCGTAAAATTGCCGATCACATGATAAGCAATTTTTGATTTTTCTGGGCTATCAGGCATGCTAGAGTAAAGCTCATTAGCAGAGGCCAAATCACCTGCATAATAATAAGCACACAGCAAATCAGCCGTAGTTCGTGGCTTTTCGCTATAATAAGCGCGCCTTGCAATAAGTGAGCTCATATCATCTATTTGAATATCAACTATGCTATCATATAGCGCACGAGCAGAGGCCAGATCGCCCGCCATGCAATAGGCTGTTATTAGCTGGCAGGCAGCAAATACCTTTGTGGCAGTGCTATCCTCAGGCATGCTATCATAGATTGCACAAGCAGGGGCTATATGATTGCAAACAAAGTCATCACCAATAACAGTATCCTTGACATATAGTGCATGATAAGATATGCAGCCCTCCACCATATAGCATGCTGCATCAGCCTTTTTTAGGATAAGCTCAGTGCTAGACTCAGCCATGCTGTTATATACCTCAATGGCCAATATGCGATGGTTTGCCTGCGTTTGCGACACGCCATCAAGATTTTCACTGACCACAGCAGAGCAATAAGCCTCGATTAGCTTATATGCAGCATCTGCCTTTTCTATGCTATCAGGCAAGCTATCGTATAGCACACGAGCTGAGGCAAAATCGTTCTGCTGTAATTTTTCCTCTAGTAATGAGATAGTCACTAATTTATCCATTTAGCTAAATAATCACTCCTCCTCCACTTCTTCGCTTTCGCCAATGCCATACTCACCTTCCAGCTCTTGCTGCATAGGGATGAAGCTTGAATTATCGCTTTCCATTGATCCATTAGTGTCTTCGCTAAAGTTTTCGCTGCCTCGCATGCGTTTATCCATCACTTCGTCCATGTCATCGCGAGTGTCGATAATATAGGTGGTGATAAAGACCATCAGATTGGTCTTTTCGCTGCTAGTTGATTCGCTTTTGAAGAGCCAGCCGAGGATTGGGATGCGGCGCAAGAAAGGTATGCCAGATTTGCTCACAGATGAGTCATCCTTCATCAAGCCGCTTATCAGCATGATAGAACGATCGTAGAGCTGCACAGTTGTCTTGGTGGTGCGGTTCAGCGTCACAGGGGCAGAGTCGCTAAATGTAGCTGTGGATACCTTATTCACTTCCTGCTCAAGCTCAAGTGTCACCATATTGTCGCCAGAGATATGTGGCCGCACCTTCAGGCGTATGCCCACATCGCGGTAGTCGTAGGTCTGTATAGGATTGTTGTTAGAATCATATTTTTCGCTGGTCACATAGGGGCGGTTTTCGCCAACGAAAACTTCGGCCTCCATATTATCAAGTGTCAAAATCTGTGGGTTCGACACAATATTGATGCCCGAATCATTGATAGCGGCTGACATAAAGGCGCTTACAGATGGAAATTGCATTCCGTTAAAATTGATAACGTTGCCTATCAGCCCCATTGCGAAGCCGCCAGGCAGGGCAAGCGCGCCAGATGCATCACTGCCATTTGCACCTGTGACTGAGCCCATCATAGTATTGAGGTTGCCACTATTGCCAGAGTTGACAAAGCCGAAGCCATCATCATTTGCATCTGAGCCATACCATTCCACGCCGAATTTACTGCCTTCTTCGATGCTGGTCTCAAGGATAAGCGCTTCCACATAGACTTGGCGGCGCGGGATATCAAGCTTGGCAATCATACCTTCGATATTAGAATAGACTGATTGGTCTCCTATCGCTATTATAGAATTGGTTGCATTGTCAGATGATATTTGTGATCTCACCACAGGTGCAGCTCCGCCTTCCGCTGGCGCTGATGGTTGCCCACCAATGATTAGCTTATTGATAACCTTCTCCACATCTGCTGCATTGGCATATTTCAGATAATAGACCCGTGGAAGCACTGATGGGGAATTATTTTGTACATCTAGCTGCGCCACCATGTATTCAATCTTAGCATAGTCGTCGCCAGTGGCTGCAAATACTATCACATTCGCGGCATCATCGGATATAATCACTGGAAGCTGACCAGTGACAGAGTTTTTCAGCAGCTCATTAAACATCTTCACTAGCTGCTGCTCCACGCGGCTGGCCTTTGCGCTTTGCAAAGTGATGCTATGAAGCTGAAATTCACCAGCATAGCGATCCATAGTGTCGCAAATCTTTTGCATCTTGGCAATGCGATCTCCAAAATCCTTGATCAGCACGGCATTTACGCCGCGCATTGGCTCTACTATGCCATGCTTGGAGCGGGCGCGGTTTAGCGTGTTGGCAAGCGCCACAGCATTGTAATTTTTCATCATGATGATGGTGGTGATATACGCTTCGCCTGTGACACTGTCAGAATAGGTATCTCTGTATGCAGGGATGTCTTTATCTGGCACTATGCGGATGAAACCGCCCTCTTGCACAGCATAAAGCCCATTGGAATTGAGCGTGGCATAGAATATTTCCATAATATCCTTTGCTGTCATGGGATATTGCGAGGCCACAGAAACATTGCCGCGCAGCTCACTATCATTATAGATAATATTTGTGTTAGTAAACGACGAAACGAATGTCACAAACTCTTTCATTGTGATGTTGTTAAAATTTACGTCGTATTTCTCTGTTTGCGCCATTGCAGCCGTGCAAAGCACTAGCAGCAGGCATAAAGTAAGCATTTTTCTCATTGAATTTCCACAAATATTGTTTTTTTATCTGCACCACGTGTCACATCAAGGCTGATAGCATTAATCTCGCCCACCTTGCCAAGCATATCGAATAGAATCTGCGGATTTGTCAGCTCCTCTCCATTGATACGATTGATTATATCACCCCTCTGTATCCCAAGCGCTTGCAAAGGTGCATCTTCACGCATCCTTGTCACTCGGTAGCCCAAAAATTCACCATTATTATATGCAGGCGACACCAGCATGCTGGAGATCACCATATTTATATCGCTTAGCTGCTCCGTGAGTGCTCCACGCTCCAGCATATAGTGATCCTGCTCGCTGCTCGTCACTCCTGCCACTGCTGGCGCTGAGGAAGACATTGATGCCCCAGAAGGAGGCGCAGAAGATGTGTCGCCAGCCTCAAGGCGTAAAGAGCGCTCCTGTCCATTAAAAGAAACCACCGCAAAATCCTTGCCTATATCTGTCAGCAGATATACAGGTGCACCTTCGGGAGCATTTGGGTTGGCTTCGCTTTTCACCACCAGCACGTGCCCGCCGCTATCCACAACGCTTGCGCGGCTGCTAGCTAACGTAGACCCAAGCAGGACACCAGTTAGTTTGCCTCCAAAGCCAGAATCTGAATATTCGCCAGCAGTTGCAAGCATGGGAAGGCTTTTCTCTATACCAAATATATTGCGCTCTGTCACGCCTATCGCCACTTGCGAGCGTGAGCTGCCCTCGCTACGTACTGGCTGCGGCATTGATGGCATCACGGCC
>JAITWL010000153.1 GCA_031285285.1 Deferribacteraceae bacterium
TTTCGGAAACTATCTTCTGCTGCACTTCCATTATTGAAAGTTCGCGATTAAAATATTCTGATATTTTTTGCAGCCGTAACAGTGGATCGATGATATCAAGGAACTGCTGGCTCTCATCCACAGAGGTATTTAGGTTAGCTGCAAGTATGTCTGCCAGCTTCTCTGGCTCATTTAGGACATCAAGCATTTCTACAAAATCTGGTGGCACAGGCTTACCCATACCCACAAGCTTGATCAGCTGCTCTTTCACTGCGCGCATCTGTGCTTCCGCTGCAAATTCATTTTGCGCAAGCGGAGAGGCAATTGTCTCAATATCAGCAAAGATCACACCATCACCAGCATTGCTGATAGCACGAAGCTTCGCCCTTTGCAGCCCCTGCACAAGTATCTTCACCTTGCCATCAGGCTGTTTGATCATTCTAAGAATTTGACCGACTGCGCCTATCTCAAATAGGTCAGCCATCTTTGGCTCTTCTACGTCTGCATCGCGTTGTGCCACGAGCATCACAAGCCTATTATCGCTGAGAGCCTTATCTACCGCTGCTATGCTAGCAGGGCGACCAACGATAACAGGCAGCACCATGTAAGGGAAAATAACAATATCTTTCACAGGCAGTAAGGGCAGGTGTTGCGGGATATTTATCTCATTTTCCATGTATTATGAAATCTCCTCCTAGAGAATTTACTTCCTTAGCACTTTATAAATAACATAGCTCATCAGCTTAGCTGCTGGCAGCAGATCTGCTTCATCTATATCAAATTTACTATTATGATGACCCGCCATGCGCGTTACTCCCACTTGCACATACGTTCCGATACCGCCATCCTTCTGAACCTCGCTCATCATGTGCGCATAGTCTTCACCTGCGCCAAAATCCTTCATTTTAGTGATATCTGTATATTCTGGCAGCTCTTTTGCCGCTTCATAGACAATTTCTATCATCTCTTCGCTTGATTCGCCGCTCTGAGTGCCACCTGTCACTTCTATAGAGTGCGAACACTGATACATATCGCAGGCTGCCTTGATTACACGCCCCGCTTCTCCTGCCATATAGTTATTTAGCTCGCTAGTCGCCCCGCGAGTCTCCATCACCATGAAGGCATTCGGTGGCACGACGTTGCGCCCTTCGCCAGCAATCATCTTGCCTACATTGATACGCGTTACGCCATCACCGTGGCGGCTTATAGCGTGCAAATTAATTGCAGCCACAGCTGCGGCAAGCAGAGCATTGTGTCCTTCCTGAGGAGCTGCTCCTGCATGGGCGCTAAGACCAGTTATAGTCACATCCCACTTGGTGGAAGCGAGAAAACCCTTTGCTCCACACACTAGTGAACCTTTCTTATCAGCTTGAAAGCCTACATGCATGCCTAATATATAATTCAGCCCTTTAGTCACACCCGCTGCCACCATAGGGCCAGCGCCGCGCAAGCCTTCCTCGGCTGGCTGAAAGATAAAACGTACGCTACCCTTTAGTTTATCCTTCATGCTAGCGACAATCTCAGCCACAGCTAAGCCCACCGCCACATGCGCATCATGCCCGCATGCATGCATTGCGCCAGCATTGATGGAGGCAAAGCCTTCTTTAGCAGGCTTATGGTCGCTATCTTTAGATTCGTTGGCATCATTGGAGTCCATGTCCACTCGAAAACCCATCACAGGGCCACCATCAGAGAATTTCATTTCGGCTGTGAAGCCAGTTATTCCATCCATCTTTTTGATAAGCTCAGGATTTGCACCTTGAGCTATCGCCCGTTCTTGCTGTGCTTTTAGCTCAGCAGCAGGTGGCACACCCATCATAGCGCTTCTTTTGCAGACTTCCTCGCCCATCTTAATGGTGTAGCCTAGCTTTTGAAGCTCTGTAATGGCCATAGCCGCCGTGCGGAACTCTGTCCAGCCTGGCTCAGCATGTTTATGTAAATCTCTGCGACAGCCAATGATTTTCTTCTCAAGTTCTTTGACCTTAGACCCAATGTATGCCAACATAAATTGCTCCTAATCAATTACAGGCCGCCGCAAATGGCAGCCTGACTTAAATTATACAAAATAAAACATAATAACCATAGTGGCTATTGACGCCAAAATCATGCCAGGAGCGTTTCTCTTGGCTATTTCAAATGGGTTGACCTTTGCAATGCCTGCACATATGATAGCTGCAGCAGCTAGTGGAGACATTGTCCGTCCAAGTGAGCCAGCGATTGCTGCCACAGAGCCCATTTTATTGATAGCAACGCCGAAAGATGACATTGCATGGGGTGTTACAGCATTATTGAAAGCAAGAGTAGCTGCATCGCCAGATCCAGACGCCACACCAAGAAGGAATGGTCCATAAGTGCTCGCAAGCTTAACTATGCTGTCGCTTGACTCCATCGCAGAGATAAAAGCCGCAATCAGTCCAAGAGAGCCTAGACCAGCAACGAACACACCAGCAGAGAGAATCAGACCAATAACGTTGCCATAGGCTTGCCCCATACCATCAAAGAATTTCTTTGTGGCTTCTTGAGGGCTGATTTTGTTAAAAGCCATGCTGAACACGGTGCACAAAAAGGCGCCCAAACGCATCGCATGTGGCACAGAGAATTTGCCAATCCAAGTCTCTTTCAGGGTTGCATCATTGAGCAGAGCCACAGCAAAAGTGATCAGAAGAACTATAGGCACAAGCGGCAGTATAGCCAAAATTGGATTAATTTTAAAGTTATCATGCTCAGTGTCCATGCCTTCCATCACATAGCCTTTATTCTCGCCTGTTTTCCAAGCACGGAATGTCAGCCAGCCAGCGCCAATAATTATGCTCGCGATCACCGCAGGTGCATGAGCAATAATCACTTCCATAGTGGCCATAGGTATAATATCTGTGGCGCCATCTTCGATAACTTTGGTAATGATTCCTGATATATTAACGTTGTGCGCGTTGCCTGGGCTAAGGTTAGACCCTATTGTGCCAAGCATAACTGCTGATGCAGCTGTAGCAGGGTGGATCCCCTGAGACATAAGCAGCGGTATCATAATGACGCCCACAGCCGCAGCACAGCCTGCCGCAGATGGCAGCGCATTATTCACGCAGAATGTAGCAATTGCTACACCAGGAATAAGCAACCAGCGCACCTTTGAAAGAGCACGTGCAAGAGAATAGATCAGATGCTTATCACACTGAGTGAGCTGCAAAACCAGCGCAAAACCCAACGTGGAGCAGATTGTTTGAATAAAACTTCCGTTTGCCATTCCTGTGGAAAAGGCATTGAACGCCACTAGCGGCGATGCACCTTCTAAACCAAGCACAAAGCCAATGATACACATCAAAAAGCCAGCACCCAATAAGACCAAACGTGTCTCCACTCGTTTCAAGAGCAGGTACACAACTCCCACAATAATGAGCAAACCGATAATAACAGCAACGGTTCCCATAAGTCCTCCTAGGCAAAACTACCTGATTACTGTTATACAGTGTGTAAAGTCTGTTGTCAAATGACTTTCTCCTACTCATCGACAAAAAGAGTAAGCTACGATATTGATACGCACTAAGCGATGCCTTGGTCATAGTGGGACAGTTGCTTTTTTAGCTGCCATAGCTCGCTTTACTGCCAGCACAAAGTGATTAGCAGATCATATAATTTTCTTTGCTTGTCTGTAAATGCTAGACGTTTTCATCTATCTAAATTCGATTGACTTGTGTCTGGAAAGGATAATATAATAAGAAAACTCAGGCCATGAAAGGCTTGATAGATATTGGTTTTCGTAACGAAAGCCTGCCAAAGCAGGATGCATGGTGAAATGTGATTAAGTATATTGAGAAGAGAAATGGCGAGATTGTGGATTATGACCCTGCAAAGATTAGCAATGCAGTGTTGAGTGCCTTTGTAGCTGTTCATGGAGAGGGTGATTATTCTGAGCGCGTAGAACGAATAGCACAAGAAGTGGGTGCGAGCTACAACATATACGCAGAAAATCATGCTGTGCCTGTAGAAGAAGTGCAAGATGACGTGGAAAAGGCGCTCATGCGCGTCAAAGAATATGATGTGGCTAAGGCTTACATACTCTATCGCAAAAAGCGCGAAGGTATACGTAAAAAAAGCGAAGAGCTACTGGGCATATATAAAGATTTAGTCACTAAAGATGCCATAGATAGCGCAATCAAGCGTGAAAATGCAAACATTGATGGCGACACAGCAATGGGCACAATGCTTAAATTTGGCTCAGAAGGCGCAAAGCTATACTACGAGACCGATATGATCGATCCAGCCTTCGCACAAGCCCATCAAAACGGCGATATACATATCCATGATGAAGATTTCTATGCGCTCACAATGACTTGCTGCCAGATAGACCTTGTGAAGCTGCTTAAAGGCGGCTTTTCCACTGGCTATGGCCGTATACGTGAGCCTAATAATATTCACAGCTATGCCTCGCTTGCGTGCATAGCTATACAGGCCAATCAAAATGACCAACATGGCGGTCAATCTGTGCCAAATTTTGATTACGCAATGGCACCAGGCGTTGCGAAGAGCTTCATCAAAGAAATCGCGCGCTGCCTTGATATGCTAGGGCATCCTGAAGAATATATTGATTCTGTAAAGATACTATTGAAAGATATCTATAGAGAGCGCGGTACGTTGCTTGGCATACGCAATGAGCTGGCTGAGATGCTGAATGTAAGCCCAGAAATATTATACAAAGCTTATATGTACACTCGCAACGCCACTTTGCAGGCTATGGAGGCGCTGATCCATAATCTAAACACCATGCACTCACGCGCAGGTGCGCAAATACCTTTTTCTTCGCTAAATTATGGCACTGATACTTCCGAAGAAGGGCGGCTGGTGATAGAATGCATACTTAAAACTACATTAATGGGGCTTGGCGGCGGCGAAACGCCGATCTTCCCTATACAAATATTCAAAGTGAAAGATGGAATCTCAGGACAGGAAAGCGATCCAAACTATGATCTGTTCGTCTTGGCCTGCAAAGTATCAGCCAAACGGTTATTTCCAAACTTCGCGTTCTTGGATGCACCTTTCAATTCTGAATATTATGTGCCTGGCAGGCCTGAAACCGAAGTGGGCTACATGGGTTGCCGCACACGTGTATTAGCAAATGTCTATGATCCTGCTCAGTCCACCACTTATGGCCGTGGTAACCTTTCCTTCACTTCTATTAACCTGCCACGCATAGCTTTGCGCGCTTACGCTGGCGAAGTATACTTCTGGGATGAGCTTAACCGCATGCTGGAGCTGACATTTGCCCAGCTGCTAGAGCGCTTTGAGGTGCAGGCTCGCCGCAAGGTGCGAAATTTCCCATTTCTTATGGGGCAGGGCATTTGGCTGGATTCGGATAAGCTTGGGCTAGATGACGATGTGCGAGAGGTGATCAAGCATGGTTCGCTTACTATAGGCTTCATTGGCTTAGCAGAGTGTCTCAAAGCTATGACAGGCGCTCATCATGGCGAATCACAAGAGGCATGGGAGCTGGGCTATTCTATCATCTCATTCATGCGCAAGAAGATAGATGAAAAGGCGAGAGCCTCAAAGCTAAATTTCACGCTGATCGCCACGCCTGCGGAGGGCTTATCAGGCCGTTTTGTAGGCAAAGACAGAAAGCTATTCGGCAATATCGCTGGGGTGACAGATAGATCGTACTATACAAACTCTTTCCACATCCCAGTGTA
>JAITWL010000181.1 GCA_031285285.1 Deferribacteraceae bacterium
CTCCAGCGGCTCCAGCAGCAGGTGGCAAGGTTGTTTCTGCCAAAGCTCGTAAAAAAGTAGTCGCACTAGGCACATCTACAGGTGGCCCACAGTCGCTACAGAAAGTGATCCCGCTCCTACCAGCGGATCTTGGCGTGCCAGTGCTGATAGTGCAGCATATGCCTGCGAATTTCACAGCTTCACTTGCTTCTCGCTTAGATACGCTAAGCAAGGTGACTGTGGTGGAAGCCCAAGGCGGCGAAAAGCTACAGCCAAACTATGTCTACATTGCCAAAGGCGGCAAGCAGATGGTAATCAAGAAGATGGGCAACGATCGCATCATAGAGCTGAGAGAAGAAGACCCTCAATTGCTGCATAACCCAAGTGTAGACGTGATGGCGGCCTCTGTAGGCGAGGCTTACGGCTCAGAAACCCTAGGCGTCATCATGACAGGCATGGGCTCTGATGGCAAAAAAGGCTTGACAATAGTGAAACAAAAAGGTGGCTTCATCATCTCCCAAAATGAGGCGACATCAATAGTATATGGCATGCCAAAAGCCGTTGTGGATGCAGGCATAGCAGATGAAGTGGTACCACTGGAAGAAATAGCAGCGCGGATAGCTTATCATACAAGGGGCTAAAAAAGAGTTTGATGACAGATAATGATGCAAATAAAGCCGCTGCAGCAGAGCTGCGACTGATATCAATTTCTGACACGATGCTTTTGGAGTATTTAGACGTTGTCAGAAATGAATATGATGTTGAACGTGATAAAAAACAAGGTTTTGAAAGTCGCGCTGGTATGCTTTTAACATTGCTAGCTGCGATTGCTGTATATACAGTTAACGAAGTGCCATTAAAAGATATCATCTCTTTAGTGAATGAGCAGTTAACCTTTTGGCTAGTTGCTGCCATAGTTAGTGGATTTCTTGTATATGTGGTTTTGATAGTCTCTGTCATCATGTTGGTTAAAATAATAAAAATAAGAGCACATGCTGCAATTGAAATTAAAGATATTGATGTGGATTTGCTGAATGAACAAAAAATACCTGCATTGCATTCGTTAATATTCACATATCGAGATATAGTTCAGCAGCACCGTGAACTGAATGCAGAGCGAGCTAAGTATTTTACAAGGACATTGAATAGCATTTTGAGCCTGCTTGTTCTAGTTTTTGTATATATAACTTCAAAATAGGAGGCACAAAATGAGTAATAACCCAAAGGACACAAAAGTTAGCCCTGTTGAAATACTTGAAGCAATTCGTCGCAATAACCCAAGCATATTGAAAGATGCCAAAGTTCCAACATCTTGTGAGCTACCCGATTCAGATGCGAAGACAGGGAGCAAACTAGGCATAACTGCGACATTTGACGAGATGCCAGAACTGGTTGGAAAAAAGTAATCAAGGATTAATTAAATGGCAGATATTTTAAGTCAAGACGAAATTGATGCGCTTTTGTCAACTGTTGTTGAAGATGATGAAGATGCCCACGGGCCGCAGGATACGTTTGACGTTATTCCAAAGAAGATATCTGTCTATGATTTTCGTCGACCAGATAGGGTTTCGAAGGAACAGATTCGCTCAATACGCAACTTGCATGATAAATTTGCGCGAAACTTTAGCTCGAACCTATCAAGCTTTTTGAGGACAATCACTGATATCACGCTGGTGAGTGCGGATCAGATGACATATGGCGAATTCCTTATGTCGCTGCCAGACCCAACTAGCTTTAATATCATCAGTATGATCCCTCTGCAGGGCAATGCTGTATTGGAAATCAACCCTTCGCTTATCTTCCCTATAATAGATAAGCTGTTGGGAGGCGCAGGGCTGCCGCTTTTTCAGGTGCGCGAGCTCACCCAGCTAGAGATGACAATCATCGATGGTATCATACAGCTTGTATTGAAGGATTTGGAAGATGTTTGGAAGCAGGTTGTGCCAAACATACGATTCAAGAAGGAATTGAGCGAAAATAGCCCACACGTTATCCAGATTGTTGCGCAAAACGAAGTGGTGATGCTGATCGTATTTGAAGTGAAATTTGGAGAGGCCACAGGCATGATGAACCTTTGCTTGCCTGCACTGGTGCTAGAGCCTATCTTAGGCAAGATTAGCTCGCAAGACTGGCTCATTGGCGCGAAAAAAGGCCGCTCTGGTGAATACGAGCTGCGTATATTGGAGCTTTTGGAGACTATTTCAGTTGGGGTCAAGGTGGAGCTTGGGCGCACAGCGCTTAAAATGGGCGAAATACTTGATTTGCAAGCTGGAGATACAGTGATACTTAGAAAGAAAAGCACTATGCCTGTGAATTTTTATGTAGCTAATAGGCATAAATATTATGGAAACCTTGGAATTATGGGAATTAAAAAAGCCGTGAAGATCACAAGTCAGCCGCTGGAGGATCAGATATGAGGACACCTCTAGATTTGGCAGCAGAGGCTGGACTAAAGCAGTTTAGCGATTTAATCACTGCCATATTAAATGCAAATTTTCGCGATTCAATCACTGGTGGCGAAGAACCAGGCGTGGCTATTGCCGATGCTGTGCATGCAGCACCAGAGGATCTGCTAGAGGGCTTCGAAAGTGGCACTATCATCACAGCTACTGAGGAAAAATCAGGCTTTGATATAGGTTTGATTTTTAAAACCCAAGATATCACTAGAATGGCTGATCTCATGCTGGCAGGCGATGGCGAATCTAAGGATGAGCTTGATAATGACTCCAAAGATTCTGCCATTGAGATAGCAAACATGTACTTGGGCGCAGTCTCTGCGGCAGCTGCTACACAGATGGATAAAAAGCTTGGCTTCAAGGTTGATAATGCTAGCAAATTTATCAGCGTGGCCGCTCTGCCAGCTGATAGCTATATCACCTTTGATTTTGCTGCCAATATCAAAGGTTCGCCGATACAATTTCGGCAGTATATGGATGAAAATTTCAGCTCTCTTCTAGAGACACAAGATTCGTCTGTGCCGATGGACTTTTTCGGCGATGCCCCTGCAGAGCCAGCTGCCGCAGCTAGCGGTGGTGGCGGCGCAAGGCAGGCCTTACCTACGGGAAACGCTAACCTAGATATGTTGATGGATATCGACATCCCTGTAAGTGTCTGTATGGGCTCTGCTAAGCTGTTCTTGAAAGATATTTTAGGGCTTGGGCCAGGAAATATTATAGAATTAGATCAAAATGCCGATGAGTTAATTGAGCTTACAGTTAATGAAAAATTAATAGCTCGTGGCGAGGTGGTGATTGTGGATGGATATTTTGGCTTCCGCATAAAAGAAATCATTAGCCGCGCAGAGCGAATTAAAAAACTCAAGGACTAGAGATAGTTATTGTTAACAAAGAATTAAGAAAGTGAATATAAAAAGATTGACAGTTTTGGCGTTTCTGAGATAACATACGCTAAGACTGTTTAAACGGTCGAGAGGGATGCATGAGCTATAGTCAAGTAATTATTACCGTAGATGATTCGTCAACAATGCGTCGTATCATCAAGAACACATTGGTGAAGTTGGGCTTTGCAACTGTGCTTGAAGCTGAAAACGGGGTGGAAGCTTTAGAAGTCATGAGCAAAAATCATATCGACATGATTGTGACAGACTGGAATATGCCAGAAATGGATGGCCTGACTTATGTGAAAACCGTCCGTGCCAAAGATGAGTATAAAGAAACACCAATACTTATGATCACAACGGAAGCAGCGAAGGAAGATATTC
>JAITWL010000255.1 GCA_031285285.1 Deferribacteraceae bacterium
TGATGCTCATAGATGCATCAAGGCGAGTCTCAAAGCTGCCTGTTGTCAGCTCATCAAAGCGCATAGCAGCTTTATAAACTATGCTTGAGTTGCGATCTTCCAGCTTGGCTTTCAAGCCAGCAGCATCGGCAGCTGCATGATATTTTTTGATGCTTGCCGCTGCGCCATCAGAAGAAGTGCCTGTGAGGCCTAGAGCCACCGCTGCCACATGAGTGTTAGCCGCAGCAGCATTTATTTTAATATTTTCGCCAGAAACATCATATATTTTTGCGGTCCAATTTGTGCCATCAAAATCGGCTCTCATAGCGATATACTGCTTGTCAGTTGTGCCAAGATAGCTATTGATTTGGTCATTCAAGCCTTGCTCAAGCCCAGACATAAGATGGTTAATATCTTTGACACTGGCAGATTCATCTGTGCCTGCTGGCGTTACGAGCGCATCATTCAATTTGAATGCACTTAGTGACACCACTGGCCCGCCAGCGATAGTCATCTCAAATTGCATGTCACCCATATTTGATAGATTCACACCAGCTTGAATGCTGCCATTCTCATCAATAAGTGAGGCATCTATTGGTGTGAGGAAAGTTTGTGTGCCATAGGTGCGCGCATCAGAGGGCTTGAATTCGCTAGTGGCTGTCCATAATTGGCGCTCTAGTGGAGGCACTGGCGCGTTAGTCACAGGATCTGGAGCCTGCGGAATCTCGATTGTGCGGCTATTTACATCAGTGAATATATCGCCTTCAAGCTGCACATATTTGCCAGGCCATTCAGAATATTCTGCTGCACCAGCGCCAGCCTGAGTGAGCGAAGGCTTCGAAAGTAAGCTAGCCATAGAGGCCTGCTTAGCTGTGCGCATGACTTCCACTGTGTGGCTACCAACTGCCGCCTCAGGAGTGACCACAGCTGTTGCCACAGCAGGGTTAGAAGAATCTACTTTTTTTGATTTAAATGTGGATTCAAGTTTTAGATTGAAAGCTGTAGTTTTGAGCGAGCTAAGGTCATCAGCGACCTCTTTGAACACAGTCTTAGTGAGCCCCAACAGATGGCTTTTTGTCTCAAGAGCATTGATCGGCTCTTTTGCCGCTCCGACCAAACTGTCAATAATAGCATTTGTATCAAGGCCGGATGCGATCCCGCCTGATCTGATTGCTGGCATAGCTCTTGTGCCTCCCTGGTGGATAGCTCTATTTCACCATACCCTTATCGGCACGCCACACAGGAAACTTTAGAAAATTTTTTGCTAATTAAATAATAGACAGCTACAAGAAATGAAGCTTATAGCCAGCTTCAATTTGCCAGCCATTGATATCTTGGATATAGCCTGTGCTATACTCTGGCTCGCCTGCGTTAAAATGACGCACAGAGAAATCAATTGTCCAGTCGTTGTCATAGCCGCCCAAAAGCACGCCAATGCCTATTTGCGAAGCGACAGTTGTCTGAGAATCTTCCCAACGCGGAGTATTATATGTGAGCGTGTGCCTAACCATACCAACACCGCCCATTAGGTAGAAACCTATATCATTAATTGGTATGTCAATATAAGCATTTACCATAAAATTGAGGTTAGAATATTCCCATTTCCATGGGTCTCCACTATCCTCACCACTCCCAGTTACGCCTAGATTAAGATCAACGCGCAATAGATGCAGCAATGTATCCTTCGGAAATGGGCGAACGCCTGTGACTAACGCAGCATTCAAATGCATTGAGTGCTCTTCATCATCATTTACCATTATGAATGTAGGTCCAAAATCAACCCCAATATAAAGATCGTCAATTGCGTATGAGTTAGTTGCATATGAGCAAAGCAAACATAAGGTTAAAATTAATTTTTTCATAGGTAACTCCATGAAAATTCGCATTTCTTATTTTTCTAAATTACTCCTTTTCTTTTAGAAAATCAAAGAAAATTATGATACTTTTGATAATGACTTTACAGTAGCAATATAGAAAATTTACTAATAACTTCGTTTAGTGCTTCATCGCTCGCTTTAGAGATAAACTCAGCATCTCTTTGCCTCCAATCCAAGCTCTTTATCTGATCGGATAAAACGACGCCTTGAATCTTTCCATTTTTAATAACAACTTCAAATGGATAGCCTTTTTCTTTACTTGTTATAGGACAAAAAATACCCAATCCAATTTTTTCATTATATGTTTTTGGAGAGATGACTAAAGCTGGTCTTTTCCCTTTTTGTTCGTGTCCAGATTGAGGGTCAAAATTAAGCCATACCAAATCACCACGATCTGGTACATAAGAGTGCTTTACCATATTTCATTCCCTACAACAGCCCCAGTTTCAATTTCATTGTGAATATTTTCTTCGGTGACTTGCTCCAACATTTCAGACAAAACTCTTTTTTGTTTTGGAGAAATAAGTATACCATTTTCTGTTTCTATTATCTCAACACATATACCATCATGAAGAGTTTTGTTTTTAACAATGATGCTTGGAATTCTTATCCCTAAGCTATTTCCCCATTTTTTGACTATTGTTTCCATGTCTGTACCTCTATGAGGAATATATACAATGTTTATACATATTGCAAGGATTAAATATTTTACGCAATATTATCTAAATATTCTTATATTTTTCAAATATAGCTTTTATCGTATCTTGTATTTCTAAAAATGCGTCCACCATATCTGGATCAAAGTGGCTTCCAGAATCTTTGCGAATTGTATCAACTGATTCTTCAAAGCTCCATGCATCTTTATACACTCGTTTTGATGTGAGTGCATCAAACACATCCGCAATGGCAGTGATTCTAGCAGCCCACGGGATATCTTCGCCAGCAAGCGGCGTTTCATCTCCGTTGCCTGTGTAGCCTTTGCCATTCCACTTTTGATGGTGATGGTGGGCTATTGTGCCGCACATTTCTTCTAGCCCATCATTTGCATTTTCAAACACCACCGCGCCTAGGAAGGCATGGCGGGTCATTAGGGCAAATTCTTCATCTGTCAGCTTGCCTGGCTTGGAGAGTATGCCATCGGCTATGCCCACCTTGCCCACGTCATGCAGCATAGCAGCTATTGAGATCTGATCTTTAAGAAATTTAAGCCTATCGATATCCATATTTTTATTTTCAGCCCATCTATGGAATATTGCCGCAGCATAGGCGCCAACGCGCAAGAAGTGCCCTTTATTTTCCTTAGCATCGCGCATTGTGGTGAGCGATAATATACGCAAGATGATAGCCCGCGCCATCAGCCCACGTGACAGCTCCGTATTCGCCTGCATGGCAAGCATCTCGAGGAACACTTTATTCTGCTGGCGGAATGGGACTATATCGCCACGCTTATTTTTGCTATTGATCAGCTGGATGATACCCATAAGCTTCATATCTTCTGCTAGGATAGGCACCGCAAGCATAGAGTGTGTCCGATAGCCAGAGGCATTATCAAAAGCAGGGTTGAATTTATACGGCCTATCACTAGGGATATTATACACATCATCCACCATCACAGTCTTTTTATGATATGCTGCATAGCCTGCAATGGTAGATTCATTAATAGCCAGCTCTGCACTGGAATAGATAAATTTATTGATTGAACCAGCCGTGAAAAGCGTGTCATTATGGACATAAGAAAACACCAGCTTGTCATTCTCCATCAGATATATGGTGCCTGCATCGGCTCGAGCGAGCTTGCGCGCCTCTAACAATATATTATCTAAGATTGCGCCTATATCCTTATATTTGGACGTGCTAGATGAAAATTTGCGCATAGATTGCAGTAGCACAGAAGGATCTGTGACATTGGCTGTGGCCGAATAGCTATTTTTTGTGATCAAATAGCCTTCTCTTGCCATATAATATCGCATGCCTGATATTTCATAGGTATGCTTGAGATATATCATTGAGTCATCAAGCATTTCATCAGATGAGGCAGGGTTATGATGGGTGAAAAATAGCCGTTTTATGCCAATCTTAGCCGCATCTTCGAGCCACATAGCATAATCGCTATGCCCCCAATGCCTCTTGGACTGGTACTCATGTATAGAATACATGCCATCCACTGCTGCTGCGTCCGCTCCTGCCATGAGAGCCGATAGCTTTGGATAATCGCTTAGCTTACCCTCGTGATCGCCTGTGAATACAAACGACATTTCGCCATCATCAAGGCGATAGGCCACATTGCCATCGGGATGGTTTGTTTGCACAGTGGTCACAGCGACATCGCAATCAATCGCAAAGCCCACTTCTGTATCAAACTCTATAAAAGAGATTTGCGCGCTCAGCTGCTCAAGCGAGATGGGATGAAAGAGCTGGTTAAAAAGCGTCTCTAGCACGCTTTTGATATTGCCACCTTTTCTGAAATATATATTTACCTTGCAAGTTTTATCGTAGATAGGAGCAAAAAATGGAAAGCCTTGGATATGATCCCAATGAGTGTGAGTGAATAAAATGTGAAACTCATGCTGCTTTTCCTGCAACAGATCGTCCCCTAACACTCGTATGCCTGTGCCAGCATCAAGGATAACATTAGCGCCAGCGATCGATTTGACATAGATGCATGTGGTGTTGCCACCATACATTGATGTGTGCCCGCCTGGAGTGGCGACAGAGCCACGAGTTCCATAAAAAGTTACGTTCATTAGTTAGGGGCGTCCTTTTTCAGCATTATGCACTGTACGAGGCTCCTTTTGGGATATTCGCAATCGTAGTTTTTGATCAGAAAGTGTATAATAATTCATACTATAAGTATAAGCATCTGAACTTTTATGTCAACAAGAAAAATATTTCGGGAGGTCAATAGCGTTGATTCCGTCATTGCGAGCGCAGCGCGGCAATCCAGACCTCAGGATTGTGACAGCCTTTGGCTGACAGTTCTCAATCAACACTATTTGCCCACTCCCAATATTTCATGTTGTGTTAATAACAATCTATTCTTTCTCTATGGTGATGCTAAATTCCTGCCCACCGCAGGTGAAGATCACTGTGCACTGGCCTTTGTGTATTGATTGGATGACGAGCTGAGAATACTGATTTGCGCGGCTAGGCATAAAATCCACACGGCGGCTGCAGCTTGGGCTGAGTTTGACATTGGTGCAAGATGAGCTATCGGGAGTGAAGGTGAAATTGATGGCTTTTGGCCAGCCATCGGCAAATACAGCCATTGGCTCAGCTGTGATGCTTGTTGGCGGAGGCGGCAACGGATCGTCTGGATTGGGAGGCTTGCGAAATGCTGGCGGCATGGCAAGCGTCTGCCAACCCTGTGCAAGAGCTTCTATATAGATAGTCGGCAGAATGAGCAGACAGGCAAACATAAGAAGCACGTTTTTCATGATAAAGCCTCCAAATATTGTTAGTCGCAGTCAAAGACAGCAAATATATCCCAGTCTTTCTCTGCCAGTGGCTGGCCGTTGCTGCATTGCATACTAATGATACGATCATTCTTATAGATGCCTGAAACTATAATTGAGCCATCATCTTGATCATACCCATTAAACTCACCCTCTGCCTTGCCATTTTTCATTGTCTGCACAAGCCATAGCTTGCCATCTTCGTAATAGCGTTTATAAACGCCTTCCAACAAATCATTTACATATATCATCTCAGTAGAAATTATGCCTTCAGAATAGGTCTTTGCGATGCCCTCTTTTAGGTCATTCTTATAGTTAATTTCTTCACTTATTATATTGTAACTATAAGATTTAAAGACACCATTTATTTTGCCATTTTTATATGGCGTCTCGCTTATTCGGTTGCCTGCGCCTTGCTGCTGGCTATCAATGTATTCTCTAACTACGCCTTCCACTTTGCCAGCAATAAGCGGGTATACAGTCACAACTCTTTCCCATCTTTTCCCGCTTGTGGTGCAGACTGTGCCTGTCACTGGCTGAGCATCTAAAAAGACTGTGTCATTATCAAAAATGACCTCCGATTCTTCATAGTCGCAGAGCTTTGCCCGCCTGCTATCTATAGGCTTGCCCTCAAGATCAATTGTGCTATACCAATTTTTGTCCTTAACGCCATCCCTATATAAACTTGCGGGAAGATATACCCAGCCAGTTTCTGTATAATTTTTCACTATGCCATCTATTTTGCCATTTTTGTATGGTATTTCTTCCCATAATTGACCATCAGAGAAATAGTCTAGTACCACGCCATTTTTTATGCCTTCTACATAGGGTATGACTGCGACATGACCATCACTGTACGGCGTTGTACAGACTTTGCCAGTGAATGGCATACCCTCAAAAGATGCAATTGTAAGCCAACTGTCAATTTCATAATCATGATAATTGCAGAGGCTTGTGTAGTCGCTATTTTTTGGAATGTTATATGGATCAGTATCTGTGTCACTAGTCCATGCACTAGCGTATTTGCCATTGGCCCATTCTACACTAGCAATCAAGCGCCCATGCTGACCATAGCGCTTCATTATGCCATGAGGCTTCTCTTTTTTATAAGGTAATTCACGCCAGAGGCTACCATTTGGGTAGTAATGCCTTGTGATGCCATTTTCAATATCAGTATCAATATCTAAGACATAATCATAGGTTTTAAGCTTGCCAGCCACACCTGCTTTATACTCTTGCTTGCTTAGTAGCACACCATAAGCAGAGTAGACCTTTACGATACCATCAGGCAGGCCATCTTTAAACGGTATTAGCACTGTTTCATCACGCTCATATTTCTCATAATTCCTGCGGCAGGCTAAACCATTGGCGGGCTGACCATTAATGAATGCTACACGGTCTTTGTAAGTAAGCGGCTGATCATTGCGGATAACTATGCCTTCTGTATTGGTATACTCATCTTTAAAATCACAGGTGTTGAATGGCTTGCCATCAAGATCAGTGTTCTTAGTCCATGTGCCAGAATTAAAGCTATCTGTCCATAGATTGGCTTTGAATACCCAGCCAGCCTTATCATAGAGCTTCTCAAGACCTTCAATTACGCCATTTTTGTATGGCAATTCGCGTTGTAGCTCGCCGCTTTCGTAATATTCCTGCGCCACTCCATCAGCTACACCATTTCTATAGGGCACAAGCGATATTAGGCTGCCAGTCTTGGAATATGTGCGAATTGTGCCCTCAGCAAGCCCATTAACATGCGGCGCAAGCACCACATCGCCACTATTTGGCTTGAACCAGCAGACTAGCCCATCAGCAGGATTGGCGCCAATCAGTAAGGCTTCACCCTGAACAGGCATCTTATCCAGCGTGTATTCACAAGCATCCATATCTATTTTGTTAGAAATACTAGGTACACAGGCAACACAGAGGCAGAGGATGGACATAATAATAGCGCATTTCATTAAAAAAGCCTCCAAAAAAATCCCCTTCGGCGAAGGGGTGCCTGCTAGGGCGGGGTAGTGGCTTCTTAGCCTTAAACCATCGCTATTATGTGTGAGCATTACAATATAAATCAGTAACCATTGATAACGATTTACATTGTAATGCCTACATGCATAACTGTTATCAACGATTTAAGGCTGTGGATCGCTACCCCGTCAGGCTTTCGCCTGCCACCCCCTGTAAAAGAAGGACGTGTTTCGTGCCAAGCCTAGATTTACTGCGTGCGCACAGCCTGCCCATCGCGTACATTCTCATTGCCACGGGTGATCACCTGCGCGCCGCTCACTAGGCCAGTGGCCTGTATGCCTGCATTTGTGCCAGAATAGCCCAACACACGCACTGTCACTGCCTTGGCCTTGCCATTATCTATCACATAGACCACTGTATTATTATTTAGTGTTATTATTGCATCGCGGGGCACCATCATCGCAAGCAGCGCCATGTTGCCAGGGATCATCACTGTGCAATCCATCCCGCCTAGGATAGCCGCATCATAGGGGATATCGATCTTCACAGGGAAAGTGCGCAGGCTAGCATTGCCCTGAGGCACCACCACTCGCACCTTGCCTTGATAATATTTATTATTGATTTTCACAGGCACTTCCAGCCCGACTTTAACAGAGTTTATCATTGATTGAGGCACATTGACTATTGCCTCCAGCCTGCGGCCTGCGACTTTGTAAACTTCCGTGCCCACATTCACCCACTGACCCACTGTGACGCTACGGCCAATCACCACCCCATCGAAAGGTGCGCGTGCACTAGATTTACGCAGGTCTTCCTCCAGCATACGGAGCTGATTAAGCGAAACGGCATAGAGCTGACTTTGTATCTCTAGATCGGTGCCTGCATCTTGATAGCGCTGCTCAGATACTGTCTGCTCTTGATACATGGTCTCTGCGCGAGTAAAATCACGCTTATACTTATCCATAGTGGCTTTTTGCTGGGCGACTTTCGCCTTCTCCGCTGCTATAGAATATCTCAGCGAATCAGCATTGATAGACATCAGCACATCGCCTTTTTTAACGAGTTGGCCTTCCTCAACACCCACTTTGTCCACTCTGCCCGCCCGCTCTGCTGCCACACTAGAGCTAGATTCATAGGCCACTGTGCCCACATACTCAAGCGATTGCTTGATCTCG